>CALXKE010000004.1 GCA_944388805.1 uncultured Clostridia bacterium
TTTACTTCCATGGCTTTGAATTTTTTATCTGTCTTTTCTTCTGCTTCTTTGAATCTTTGGTCTATCTTTACTTCCATGGCTTTGAATTTTTTATCTGTTTTCTCTTCTGATTCATTAAATCTATTATTAAATTCTACTTGAATTTTTGACCATAATTCATCTAAAGTATTGATCATACTACTCACCTCCAATCGAATAAAATTTTTGAATTAAAAATATAATCATAATGAACTACATTTTAATTTTGAATGAAATTTGACTTAAAATTAAATGAAATGACTAAAATTTTAAAATATACATATAAATTAAATATGGATTAAATAAATATAAATACGAAAATTAAAATATAAGAACTTAAAACTTTGAAAAATAAAAAATATAGATTAACTCTGTATGTATTCTAGCATAATCAACTATATTTTTGCAAGTATTTCTTATAAATTTCTAGAATTTTATAGATATTTATTATATTGCTTTTTCAACATTTTATTGATATACTATTTTTAAATTTACAAATTTATATTTAAATAATTTTATGAACGGAATAATTTAACGAATTTCATTCATACTTATTTTAAACATATTAAAAATATATTTTATAATAGGAGGTAAAATCATGTCTACACCACATAATGAAGCAAATTTAGGCGATATTGCTAAAACAGTTATCATGCCTGGAGACCCACTTAGAGCAAAACATATTGCTGAAAAATTTTTAGAAAATCCTAAATTGGTTAATCAAGTAAGAAATATCTATGCCTATACTGGAAAATATAAAGGAAAAGAAATAACCGTTATGGCTTCTGGAATGGGAATGCCTAGTATGGGAATTTATTCTTTTGAATTGTTTAAATTTTATGATGTTGAAAATATTATTAGAATTGGCTCTTGTGGAGCTTATGTTCCTGATTTAAACTTATTTGATATTGTGTTATCAAAATCTATTTTTACAGAAAGCACCTATGCTTTAGGCTTTCATAATGATGATTGTCATTTGATTGATACTAGTGAAGAATTAAATGACAAAATAAAAGAATCTGCTAATCAAAATGGATTAAAAATTATTGAAGGTGATACCATATGTAATGATAGTTTTGACCCATATATGACACAAGAAGATTTTGATAAATTTATGGATAGAGTTCATAAACAAAACTTTTATCCTTTAAGTGCAGAAATGGAAGCTTTTGCTTTATGCTATAATGCCAAGCTCCTAAACAAAAAAGCAACTTGTTTAATGACAGTTGTTGATTCAAGATTTGAAACACAAGCTGCTACTTCTGAACAAAGAGAACAAGGATTAGATAATATGATAAAACTTGCATTAGATGCTAGCTTAAAATGCTAAAAAGGGAAATTGGGGACGGACTCATTTTTCCCTTTTATTTATTTAAAAACAAAAAATATAGAATATAAAAAAATGGAACGATTTTGCGTATCTAAATTTGAACCTAGAAATTTTTAAAGAAAAAAATGAGGAATGTTCATTTGACTTAAGCTTTATAGTCACAATGAAAGAGGCGCATTTTTTTCTTTTAGAATTTCTGTGAAAATTCAGCTTATACAAAATCGTGTAATGACTTTATATTCTATATTTTTTAGATTTTGTAATTTAAAAAGGGAAAAATGAGTCCGTCCCCAATTTCCCTTTTACTTATTTTTTTATAGCTAGTATTTTATATTTCATAACACCTGCTGGTGCATTTACTTCAACTGTTTGATTTTTCTTAGCACCTAATAATGCTTCTCCTAAAGGTGATTCATTTGATATTTTATTTTCTGCTAAATTAACTTCTGTTGAGCCAACAATTGTATATTCAATTTTTTCGTCAAATTCAACATCTAATACTTTAACTTTATTACCAATTTGAACTGTATCTGTATCTATATCTTTTTCATCTATGATTTTTGCATGTCTTAATTTATTTTCTAATTCAGCTATTTTTACTTCATTCTCTGCTTGTGCATTTTTTGCTTCATCATATTCTGAATTCTCAGATAAATCTCCAAAACCTAATGCTACTTTTATTCTATCTGCTATATCAGCTCTTTTTTCAGTTTTTAAAAAGTTTAACTCCTTCTCTAAATTATTATACCCCTCTTGTGTTAATATAACTTCTTTTTCTTCCATAGTGATTCCTCCTTGAATTGCGTACTATTTCGTACTCTCTTATTGTATTTACATACTTTTCTTATATTACGGCAGAAAATGAAATTTGTCAATACAAATTTCATTTTTTCTTTCATCTATTTTATTTTATTGTTACAGTTCAGACCTTTTCACTTGTATATATAGGTCTGAACTGTAACATTTTATTAGTCCTTCATATATTTTTTTATGCCTCTCATATAGTCTATTCCAGAAAAGATTGTTGCAATGGTTTGTATAATCATCATAACTGTTACGGCTACATTTAGTACAAAATCTGCCCCTTGTAAAGTTCCTGTAAAGCACGCTCCAAAAGCATGTAAATCTAAAAATGCTAAAATAATGGCTATCATTTGGGTAACGGTTTTCAGTTTTCCCCATTTTGAAGCAGCTATTACTTCTCCACCTTTTTCTACGGCAATCAGTCTGTATCCAGATACTAAAAATTCTCTTGCTAATACAATGATTGGAATCCAAGCTGGTAATTTATTCATTTCTACTAACATTAGCATTGCTGCTAATACTAAAATTTTATCCGCTAGTGGATCTAAAAATTTTCCAAATGCTGTTACTTGATTTCTACTTCTCGCTATATATCCATCCAATTTATCTGTTGCTGAAGCTAAGATGAATATAAAATCTACGATTAAATATGTAATTGGTATTCCCCATAGCTCTCCTTGTATACCAAAAAATGGTATAATAACCATGATTGGTACTAAAATGACTCTAAATATGGTTAGTTTATTTGGTAAATTCATTTTTGGACTCATTCCCTTCACAAAGGTTTGATTAGCGTTAAAAAATTTGAATTTTTCTAACATTCCCTTTTATTAACTTTTTTCTTATTATATTTATAACTTTAAATTTCTATTCTGTCAACATTTCTATTGCTTTTTGTAATTGTGTATCTTCACTTCTGTCAACATTTAATACATTTTTCACACTTTCAGGTAATTCTACAGTTTCATCTGGTTCAATTCCTACTTCATTGATTTCGGTTCTATTTGGTGTTAAATATTTTTCTGTTGTTATTTTTAATCCACTACCATCTGGAAGTGTTAATATTTGTTGAATAACACCTTTTCCATATGTTGTAGTTCCTACTGTTTTAGCTTTTCCTAAGTCTCTTAATGCTCCTGCTAATATTTCAGAAGAACTTGCTGTATTTTCATTGGTTAAAATAATTACCGGCATATTAATTATTGGATTACTCTCGTTTTTCTCTACGGTTTCTTTATTATCTTTATCTACTTCATATAATAATACAGAATCTTTATCTGCAATATATCCTGCTATTTGCAAAGCTTCATCCACAATTCCTCCTCCATTATTTCTTAAATCAATAATTAAAGAGGTAATTCCCTGTGCTTGCAATTCTTCAAATTTTGTTTTAAATTCTTCTGCTGTGTTTTCATCAAATGATGAAAATTCGATATATCCTATATTATTTTCTAATACTTCTCCTTCTACTGGATTAACAATAATATTTTCTCTTGCAATTTCAAAATCTAATGTTTCTTCTCCTCTTAAAATTTGTAACTTGACAGTTGAACCTTCTTCACCTTTTATTTTGGTTGAAATAACTGTCATATCATCTGCTGTACATGTTTCTCCGTTAACAGATATGATATAATCTCCTGGTTGAATTCCTGCTCTTTCTGCTGGACTACCTTTTATTGGAGACAATACCATGATTTGATTGGTTTCTGGGTCCTCTATCATGTAGATACCAATTCCTACAAAATTTCCCATCGTATCTTCCATATAGTCTTCCATATCTTCTTTAGAAATATATTCTGTATATGGATCACCTAATCCTTCAATATACCCTTTTATAGCACCTTCTTTTAAGCTTTCTTCATCTACATCTCCTAAATAATATTTATCAATGACTGCACGATAAGTATCTAATGTTTGTGAAATATCTTGGCTTCCATCAGATGTCATAAATGTCAAATACTTATTTAAACTATCTCCTTTTACAAAATATTGATAAAATCCTATTGATGTTAGTATAAATGTGATAAATGCTACTAAAATAATAAGCATTATGGTTCTATATACTTTATATCTCTTTTTTTCCTCCATTGTTTTCCTTCCCTTCCACAAAATATTGCTTTTCTATTAATCTATTATATTTCACAATCCAATTTAAATTCCTAACAAATCTAGCTACACTTTTTCTTTTGAAAATAAAATATTAAATTTTAATTTTCTCTTTGATCCTAAGTAACCTAAACTTTCATATTATTTCCTATCCAATAAAAAAGGGATACAGGAGACCTTTCCTTAATCCCTCTTTTTTGATTATTTATGTATAAGAAAAATTTTTATTTTGGCAAATAGCTTGTTGGATTTACTCTGTTTGCATATAATCCTGGACTCGTTCTTACTTCAAAATGTAAATGTGGACCTGTTGAATTTCCTGTGCTTCCTACATTCATAATTTGTTGTCCTTGAGTTACACGTTGCCCTTCTGATACTCTTATAGAGCCGGCTTGTCCATGAGCATATAATGTATATAATCCATTATCATGTAATATAATTACATAATTACCATAGCTTGTTGTCAAAGCTTTGGCTGTATACACAATTCCATCTGCTACTGCATATACTGGTTGTCCATTGATTCCAGAAGTTCCAAAATCAACAGCTCCATGATATTGACCACTTGAATAATACATTCCTGTTGTAATTTTTGCATAAGCACTTGGTACCGGCCATATAAATCCAGAGCTACTTACAGCCCCTCCACCTGTTGATGTTCCAGATGATGAACTACTAGAGCTACCACTACTTGATGAAGAACTTGATGCTTTTTTATATTCTTCTAATTTTTTTTGCATTTCTGCTTGTTTTTGTTTAATCTCTGCATCTATTGATTTATTCGCTTCTGCCAATTCATCTATTTGTTGTTGCAAATCTTGTTCCTCTGAAGATAATTGTGCTACATAAGCATCTTTTTCTGCTTTTGCACTCTGTAATTGGGCAGACATATTTTCTTTTTCTGTTTTTGATGAATCTAATTCTTGTTTATTTTGTTCTAAAGTTGTTTTTGCTTCCTCTATTTCTTTTTTCTCATTTTCAATACTTTCCATTAAATTCATATCTGCTTCTGCTATTTGCGAAACCATATAATAGTTTGAAATTAAATCTGTTAAGCTTTTAGAAGAAAGTAATACGTCTAAAAATGAGGTTTCTCCTGCTTCATATGTAGCTACTAATCTTTTTTCTAATAATTCTTGTTGACTATCATAATCTTCTTGTTTTTGATTAATTTGGTTTTCCGCATCTGTAATTTGATTATTTAAATCTGATATTTTGGTATCTAATTCATTAATTTGATTTTCATAATCTGCAATTTCATTTTCTATTGATTCTACTTGTTTTAAAGCTTCACTTTTCTCTTGAGTCACTTGTTCTTTTTGATTTTCTGCATCTTGTAATTTCTCTTTATTCGTTGCTTGCTGATTTTGTAAGTCTGTTATTTCATCAGCATATACCATTACATTAAATTGTAGTACGAATATAATAATGATTAATCCCCCTAGTATTTTAGCAAATATTTTTTTCATAAGTTCCTCCTTTTTCCTTTATAACAAGGTCATTTCTTATATTTGTAAAATCCTATGAAGTGTTTTTACTAAATCCATATATAAAACTTTGATTTTATTAACACATGCTTTTCTTATGTTCTTATTTTTTAATTAAGGTAAATATGGTGTTGGATTTACTGGTCTTCCGTTGACTCTTACCTCAAAATGTAAATGATATCCTGTTGAATTTCCTGTTGTCCCGACACTCATAATTTGTTGTCCTTGGCTTACCGTTTGTCCTGGAATTACTAATCTTGAACCTGGCGCACCATGTGCATATAAAGTCATAGTTCCATCATGGTGATTGATAACAATATATTCTCCATAACTTCTATATGTTCCGTTTGAATTTCTCAATGCTGTTGAAGTAACAACTGTTCCTGCTTTTGCAGCTAATACAGGTTTTCCTGATATTCCTGATCCACTAAAGTCTACACCTGTATGACCTGAATATCCCATCCAACCTGTTGTGATGCTATATCCTACAACTGGTCTGATATATCCACTGCTACTTGGATTATTCGTGATATTAGACACATTTGAACTTCCAGCATTAGCAGCCTCTTGTCTAGCAATTTTCTCTAATTCTGCTTGTATATCTCTTTTATCTTGTTCAAATTGTTCCAACTCTGCTTGTGTATTTTTTTCTTGTTCGTCCAATTGTGCTACATAACTATCTTTTTGGCTTTTTGCATTTTGTAATTCTGTTGCTTTTTGTTGTTTTTCTGCTTTTACACTATCTAATTCTTGTTTATTTGTTTCAAGTGTTTGTTTTGCTGTTTCTATTTCTTCTTGTTCTTTCTTAATTTTTTCCATTAATTCCATATCACTTTGTGTAATTTCAGATATCATATAATAGTTGGATATTAAATCTGTTAAACTGCTTGAAGATAGTAATACATCTAAATATGAAGTTTCTCCTGCTTCATAGGCAGCTACTAATCTTTTTTCTAATAATTCTTCTTTATCATCATATTCTTCTTGTTTTTCATTTAATTTGCTTTGGGCTTCTTCTATTTGAGTATTCATATCTGTAATTTTTGTATTTAAATCATCTATTTCAGATTGTGCAGAGGAAATTTGCATAATTAAATCTTCGACTTGTTGCAGTGTTTCTGACTTTTCTGTATTGATATTTTCTAATTCTTCTTTTGCTTCCTCTATTTTTTTGTCTGTTTCATTACTACTTGCATTTAATTCTGATTTTGTCGCAGCTAATACCACATTAAATTGCAATAAGATAACTGCTATTACAATCATTCCTACAATTTTGAGTCCTGTTTTTTTCATTTTGTTTTTCTCCTTTTCCTCTCACATTTGTTTTTTAATATAACATTGAACTTATGAACAATTTTAATATTGTGCTGTCATGTCTGTTTCTTCTTGTGAATCGTCTTCTGTCTGTGTACCTGGAACAAGCCCAGTTGTGATATATGGTAATGGATCTGTTACAACTCCATTTATTCTGACTTCAAAATGAGCATGTGGTCCTGTTGAATATCCTGTTGAACCTACTTTCAAAATAGGATCGTTCTTTTTAACAGTTTGTCCAACCTGTACCAAAATTTCTGATCCATGTGCATATAATGTAGAAATTCCCCCTCCATGATCTATCAGTACCATCTTTCCATATGCTGTATTATATTCTGCTTTTGTAACAATACCATCATTTGCCGCTACAAATTCAGCACCCATTGGTGCACCAATATCCACACCTGTATGCAATTTATATTGACCTGTAATAGGATGTACTCTCATTCCATAATTTGAGGTAATTTTGTTATATCCTGGTACTGGCCAAGCAAGTTCTCCCCCTATATATACTGAATCTAAACCTTGGACTGCAAGTTCTAATATTTGATTATTGACATCTTCATATTGCTGTGTCATTTCATCAATTTGTGCCTGTTTCGCCTTCTCCTCATCTGATAACCTAGATATATAATTTTCTCGTAATGCTTTGGTATTTTGTAGTACTGTTGCTGTTTTCGTTTGTGCTTGTAATGCTGTTGCCAATGATTCTTGGTTCTTTTCTAATTCTTGTTTTGCTAACTCAATTTCTTTTTTCTCTGATTCCACTTCATCTAACAAATCTTTATCCACTGATGCAATTTCTGTAATCAAATAATAATTTGACAAAAAATCTGAAATGTTACTTGAGTTTAAAAGTACATCTAGATATTTTGTATCACCTGCTTCATAAATGGCTACTAGTCGCTTTTCCATGATGTCTTTTTGTTTTTCATAATTTTTCTCTGCTACATCTAATTGTGATTGAATATTTGCTATTTCTTCTTGTAATTCGTTTACTTGTGTATTTAGTTCTTCTATTTCATTTTCTGATTCTCTAATTTTTTCATCTAATTTTTCTATTTGTTGCAAGTTTTCTGATAGTTGGCTTTGCACTTCTTCTAATTCTTCATGAGATTGTTCTATTTGGTCTTGTAAATCTTGCTGTTGTGTTTGTAAATCTGTTAAATTACTATTGGTGTTATTGGTTGTGTTTTCTTCTGCATATACCACAGTTATATATGTACAAATGATGATAAAAGCTAAAACAATACATAAAAATTTACGCATGCTCTACTCCTTTATACTTTTAAATATTTTCTCATAGAAATAATACTTCCTATGGCTCCTATTCCAATTCCTAGTAACATATATATAAATATGATTGAACTAAACATATCTGAGAATCCTACTAAGCTTACACCTACTGTTCTCATAAATTGTGAATTTACCATTTGTTCTGCTATAAAATTATATGCAACTGCTACAATAACAATTGAAATAGCACTTGCAATGATTCCAATAATCATACCTTCTACAATAAAAGGCCATCTGATAAATCCATTTGTCGCACCCACATATTTCATAATAGAAATTTCTTTTCTTCTTGCATGTACAGTTAATTTAATTGTATTTGCAATAATAAATATAGAGATAATAACTAATAATGCTAAAATAACACCTGTTACAATTTTGATTCCATTTGCTAAATCGATTAAAGTTGATACAGTTTCATTAGAGCTTGTAATCTTTTTTACATTAGCCAACTGAGATATTTCATCTTGTACTTGCTGACTTAATGTTAAATCTGTTAAAGTTACAATATATGAAGCTGTGAAAATGTTATTTTCTCCATCATACCCTTCTAATAAATCTTCATTTTCTGCAAATCTCTCTTTCATTTGGCTTAAGGCTTCTTCTTTTGATACATATTCTATTGTATTAACACCATTTATTTTATTAATCTCTTCTCCTAATTGTTGAATTTGTTCATCTGTTGCCTCATCTGTTGCAAATACTTGTATTCCTTGTGCTTCCTCAACTTCTTGTACAAAATGGTTAATATTTTCACTTAAGATTAAGAAAACACCAAATATAATCATAGTTGCACACATAATCATGAGTGACGCACCTGTTGATTTTTTATTCTTAAATACGTTACTAAATCCTTCTCCAATTAAATATCCTAATATATTATATTTCACAGTTCATACCCACCTTTTTTATCGTCTTTTATGATTTCACCTTTTCTAATATGAATAACCCTTTTTTTCATCTTGTCTACAATATCTTTCGCATGTGTTGCAACAACAACGGTTGTTCCTCTCATGTTAATATCATTTAATAATGTCATAATATCCCATGCTGTATCTGGGTCCAAGTTTCCTGTTGGCTCATCTGCAATTAGCATAGATGGATTGTTTACCAAAGCTCTAGCTAAAGCCACTCTTTGTTGTTCTCCTCCTGACAATTCATTTGGATACATTTTCGCTTTTCCACTTAAACCAACTAATGAAAGTACCATTGGAACTTGTCTTCTAATATGTCTTGGTGTTGCTCTTACAATATACATGGCATAAGCAACATTGTCATATACAGTTTTGTCTGGTAATAGTCTGAAATCTTGAAATACAACTCCCATACTTCTTCTTAAATATGGAACTCTATTTGGTTTTAAAAATGTAGTATCTTTTCCATTGATGATAATATTTCCTGAAGTTGGTTCTTCTTCTTTTAAAATTAATTTGATTAGAGTTGATTTTCCACTTCCTGAAGATCCAACTAAAAAAGCAAATTCCCCTTTATCGATTCTAAAATTGGCGTTTTTTACTGCTTTTGTACCTGTATCATATGTCTTTGTGACATTTCTAAATTCAATCATCTTTTGCTCTCCTTATATATTTTTTCGCATAATATTCTATTATATAATTTATTCTATCTAATCATAACAATAAAGAACAAAATTTGCAATAGTTTTTACCTAAAAAAACAATAGAAAATGTTGACTTTTTTGCATTTTCTATCGTTTTTCTCCATTTTTCTTTATTTCAAAAAATTCACACAAAATTTACATTTAAGAGGTTTCATGGACAGATTGAGGGATTTTTTGTAGCAGGCTCATTTTTCCCTTTTTACAATTTCTTAACTTGTTCCATAATAGCGTCACTTGTTAATCCAAAATATTTTAGCAACTCTACTGCATTTCCAGATTTTCCAAAAGTATCATGAATTCCCATTCGTGTTAATTTGCAAGGGTATTCTTCTGTTAGCACTTCACTAATGGCACTTCCTAATCCGCCAATGACACTATGGTCTTCTATAGAAATTAGTTTTTTTGTTTCTTTTGCTGATTTGACAATTATTTCTTTGTCAATTGGTTTAATGGTATGCATATCCACAACTCTAATATGCATGCCTTCTTCTTCAAGAAGTTCTTTTGCTTTTATCGCTTCAGCTACAACCACACCTGTTGCAAAAACTGTTGCATCTGTTCCTTCTCCTATTTGAACTGCCTTTCCAATTTCAAATGTTTGATTTTTTTCATAAATTTCTGGTGTTGCCAATCTTGCTAATCTTACATATACAGGCCCTTTTATTTTTGAAATTTGCTCTATTAAATATTTTGTCTCTACATCATCAGATGGACATAACACTGTCATATTTGGTAAAGCTCTCATTAAAGCTAAATCTTCTAACATTTGATGTGTTGCCCCATCTTCTCCTACGGTAATTCCAGCATGAGTTGCACATATTTTTACATTTAAATTTGGATAACAAATGCTTGAACGTATTTGGTCATAGGCACGTCCTGCTGCAAAAGCTGCAAACGTACTAACATATGGTATCTTTCCACAAGATGCCATACCTGCTGCAACTCCCATCATATTTGCTTCTGCAATTCCCATATCAAAAAATCTGTCTGGAAATTTTTTTGCAAAGATACTGGTTTTGGTTGCTGCAGATAAATCTGCGTCTAAGACTATTATATTTTGATTTTCCTCTCCTAATTTTTCTAAAATTTCTCCATAACTTTGCCTAGTTGCTTTCTTCTCTTCTTTCATGATACTCTCTCCTTTCATTTTTCCGTTCCGTACTCCATTCCTCAAAGGTATATATATTATATTTTAAACGGGCTTCGTGGGGACCGACACACTACATACTCTTAATAAATCAGCAACAGTCCCGTGGGAGCTGATTTAGTTAGAGTATGTAAAGTGTTGGGATAGCGAAAAATATAATATATATACCTTTGAGCAATGGACTATGGAACAAAGCTCTTCTTATAAAGTTGCTCCAATCATACCTGCATCATTATCTAATATAGCTGTCTGGATATTAATTTCTTTTCTCTCATTAAATAATAAATTATCCTTTAATAATTTTGTTTTTAATTTTTCTAAGAAAATCTCTTCATAAAACACAAAACTTCCACCGATTCCAATTGCTTCCGGTTCAAAAATATTTACTAAATTGGATATTCCTATACTTAAATATTCTATATATTGCTCTATTAGTCTATTCGTCTGAATATATTTCGGATTGTTTTTCTCCATTTTTCTCAATATATCCAATAATTCTTTTCCACTAGTTCTTTCATCTAAATCTAAAATTTTTCTTAAATTATCTTTAAATGCTTTCATAGAAGCATATGTTTCCCAACAACCTTTTTTACCACACTTACATAGCTTTCCGTTTTTTTCTATTAGCATATGTCCAAATTCACATCCAGGTAATTCTCCTGTATCTAATAATTCATTATGAATAACAACCGCTCCTCCGATTCCTGTTCCTAAGGTTAAGAATATACTTCTATCATACGATTTTAAGGCACCATATGTATTTTCAGCCAAAGCTGCACATTTGGCATCATTTCTAATTTTTATTGGCAATTGTACTTTTTCTTGCAAATTTTTCACAATTTCATAATTTTTTAGTCCCAAATTAACAGATTTTACAACTGTTTCTTTTTTTACTGTTCCTGGTATAGCAATTCCCATTTCTGTAATTTTATATTGTTCCAAAAAATTTGCTGTTTTTTCAATAATATATTCTTCTATTACTTTTTTGATTATGTTTTTTTCAGCTTTTGTAATTCGTTTTTCAACCTTTTCCAATATTTTACCTTGATTATCCACAACGCCTATTGCAATATGACTACCACCTAAATCTATTCCTATCTTCATTTTAGGCTCACCACTTTCTTAAATTTACTTCATGTACCAATTTTATTTAATTAAAATTGTGTACAATAATTTCTTATTTTAAACAAAAAACTTATACCAGGCTAATACAAATATTAGATTTAAAATATTGGATATCCCTAAAATAAATCCATAATTTATATTTTTACCATAATCCTTCTTTTCTGTTCTAATTCTTTTTCGTATATTTTCTATCTTATGCATTAATAATTTAATCGCTACTACAAGTGCTGTCATAATAATAGTATTAATTACAACATATTCTCCGGTAAAAATAACCATTGTTAAAACAGCTAATATAACCCCATGAACATAACTATTTTTTGCATATCTTTTTAGTGTAACTGTATCTAAAATTAAAATAATGACATAAAATACTAGATATATAATATATCTATATATACTCTCTTTTTCTACTACACATAGATATATTATATATGCAATAGATAATAAAATCCCATACATAGATATTGATTTTTCAATTTTTCGATTTTCAGAATCAATTCCTGCCATAATGAAAACGAAACACAAATAAAGAACCATAAATCCCCCTTCTGCAAGTAAGATTGGGTTTAGGTTATTTACACTGATATTCATTAAATATGCTATTATTACAAATGTGAATCCTGATAAAATCTCTAATATAAAATATCTAGGTCTAATTTTTTCTTTACAATATCTACATTTTCCTAATAAAAAGATATAACTAAATACAGGTATTAAATCTAAAAAATGTAATTTATGGTTACAATTAGGACAGTATGAAGGTGTATGTGTAATATCCTGTCTTTTGGGTATTCTGCTTATTGCTAATGTAAAAAAACTCCCAAATACAGTCCCCATTATTAATATTAATATATATAGTAGAATATCCATTTCTTCTCCTTTTTTCTTCAAATTGTTTATTTTTATCGATTCTTTTGTTTTTCTTTATTTCTATTTGTAGTGGAAAGAGTTGCTTTAGCCATCACGTTTTTTAATTTATAAACCATACACACCTATGTGTGCGTATGGTTTATAATAATCTTATAATTTTATCCATTGTCTTGAGATTGTTCTGTTACAATTTGTCCAGTAGTAGGTAAAACATAAATATCTTGTCCATTAGTAAAATCTACTTTGATTACTGAAATTTCTTCTTCTGAATCATCTTCAGCAATATTTAAAAATTCATCTGTAACATCACTTATATCTGCATCTGAAGTAGTTCTATAAATTGCATCTTTTAATTCATTTTTATTTATTTCTAATGTACTTGGTGTGTTATTCGTATTTGTAATATTGTTTGCTATCGCACCTCCTGCATGATATTCTGTTAATAAATCTTCTATTGCCAATTTAACAATATCTTCATTACTTTTTTGCATGGTTGTCGTTTGAGCATCTGTTGGTTCTGTTGGTTTTGTAAGAAATCCATCATCTCCTACTAGCATAGCTATTGAAACCACTGCTAAAATTAGTAAAACAATAATTGTGATTACTAAAGCTAATAAAGTAATACCTCTCTCATTTCTCATTTTTTGTGTTTCCTCCTTTTCTTTCAAAATAAATCTATTTTAAAATAAACATAACATTAATGACTATTTATTTGCTTCTGTCAAAATAAATTTCTAGTTATAGGTAAGTATGTATATTAATTCTATTTTATTTTATCATCCCATATATAAAAATCAATACATTTTATCAGATTTTAATGCAATTGTAATTGAAGTGTATTCAAATTGTAATATTTATTTTTTGTAATTTACATATAAAAAAGCCGTCTGTTTCATCATTTTGATATAATTGGATTTTATTTAAATTTTCTGTAATTTTATTTTGATCTGGTATTTCCATTTTTGCATATGTAAAGTCTGGATTTTTTTGTAAAAATTTATCTATAATTTTGTCATTCTCCTCACTAAAAATACTGCATGTTGAATAAACAAGGTATCCATTTGGTTTTAAATACTTAGAACAAGTTTCTAATATTTTTTGTTGAATTTGTGTAATTTCTTCAACGTCTTCTGGCTTTCGTTTCCATTTAATATCTGGTTTTCTTTTTAAAACTCCCATTCCTAAACATGGTACATCCAATAAGATTTTATCAAATTTTTCCTTATATTTTTCTTTATAAACCATTGCATCTTGACATTCTGTTTTTATAATATGAATGCCTAATCGTTTTGCAGTTGCTTCTACTAGTTTTACTCTATGAGCATATAAATCCCATGCAATAATTTCTCCTTCATCTCCCATCAATTCTGACATATAACTTGTCTTTCCTCCAGGGCTACTACAAGCATCCAATATAACTTCTTTTGGTTTTGGATCAACAATTTTAGCAATTAATCCTGCTCCTTCATCTTGAATAGTAAAATATCCTTGTTTAAATAAATCTAATCGTTCTATATTTTTTACTTTTTCTAGTATTAAAAAGTCTTTCAACTTTCCTGCTTGAAATATTATTCCTCTTTCTTTCAATAAGTTTTCCAATTTTTGTTTATCTGTTTTTAAATGATTGATTCTAATTGCTACTTTAGGTTTTATATTAGAAGCTTTACAAATTTCTTCTACTTTTTCAATATCATTTTCTTTTAATAGTTCTTCTATTATCCAAATCGGCATAGAAGTTGTCTTGGAAATTCTTTCAATTGGATTTTCGATTTGAAAAAACGTTTCATAATCTTTCTTCTCTACTTTTCTTAAAATAGCGTTTACAAAATTACGACTTCCTTTATGCCCATATCGTTTTGCCAAATTAACACTTTCATTCACTGCCGCTGATTTAGGAACTTTATCTAAAAAAACAATTTGATAAATTCCCATTCTCAATATATTTAATATCCATGGGGAAATTTTTTTTAGTCTAATATTAGAATATCTTTTTATAATTTCATCTATGGTCAATTTCCATGAAGTAACACCATATACAATTTCTGAAATAAATCCAATGTCTCTATCATCTAACCTATTTCTATTTTCCTTGATAGTTTCATCTAAAACAATATTAGAATATGCTTCTTCTTTATCAATTTTGTATAAAATTTTTAATGCTACTTCTCTTACAATATCCATCATTTTCTCCTTTTTTTATGTTTCATTATCAACTTATTTGTTAACTTCTTGATTTTTTTAATTTTTCTTTATTCTTCTAAATTATATACTTTAATTTATATTTTTTCTACCAATTTTGTATATTTTTTATTTTTTGGGAAAACATATTTTTAAAAGATTTTGGAGGTTTTTATATATGGAAATTAAAAAACATTTAATCATTACTGGTAATTCAACTGTATCATGGAAAGATGCGATTGTAAAAGCAGTTGCAGAAGCTTCTAAGACAATTGATTACCTTTCTGATGTCAAAATTTTAGAACAAAGAGCAAGCATTAGTGGAGATAAGATTTCTGAATATTTTGTTGACTTAGATATCTCATTTTCTATTGATTTAAATAGAAAAGATAACAAAAATGCTTAATTTTTTTGAAAGGAATTATGTATAATGGAAAATCCAACAGAAACAAAAAAAACATATCAAGATTATGTAGATAAAAAATCTCCCAACTCACCAATTTTAAAAAATTGTTTTAATGCCTTTTGGGTAGGAGGTCTTATTTGTACAATTGGACAAATTATTCTTAATATTTGCAAAGATAGAGGCTTTGATACGCAAATTTCTGGGACAATTGTTTCCATTTTATTAATCGGCTTATCCGCTTTTCTTACTGGATTAAATATATTTAATAAAATTGGAAAATTTGCAGGGGCAGGTTCTCTAATTCCAATTACTGGATTTGCAAATTCTATTGTTTCTCCTGCCATGGAGTACAAATCAGAAGGTTATGTCATGGGTGTTGGTGGAAAAATGTTTACCGTTGCAGGACCTGTTTTAGTATTTGGTATATCTACTTCTATATTAATCGGTATTATATACTTAATTTTTAATACACAAAGCATTACTTTAGTTTAAAGGTTGCCAAAGGGGACGGGCCATTTTGGCAACTTATTACCGACTTTTGATTTATCCTATATATAGTTATAGTGTTAAAAGTTGCCAAAATAGCCCGTCCCCTTTGGCAACCTTTCGAAAGGAGTTGAATATTTTGGAAAGATTAGGAAAACAAACTATTAAGTTTAACACACCTCCTTCTATTTTAGAATGCGCTTCTATTGTTGGTCCCAAAGAAGCTGAAGGTCCTTTGGCTAAATATTTTGATCAAACATTAGACGATGAGTTCTGGGGAGAAAAAACATGGGAAAAAGCAGAAAGTAAAATTATAAAAGAAACTGTAAATATGGTTATTCGTAAAGCACGGTATTTCAGCCAGTGACATTGATTGTATGTTTGCAGGAGATTTACTTAATCAATGTATCTCTTCAAGTTTTGGATTAAGAGATTTAAATATTCCCTTTTTTGGCGTATTTGGTGCTTGTTCTACTTTTGTCGAATCTTTAACTTTAGGTGCCATTTGTGCAGAAAGTTTTGCAAATTATGTTTTATGCGCCACTTCTAGTCACTTTTGTAGTGCTGAAAAACAATTTCGATTTCCTTTGGAATTAGGAAATCAACGACCACAAACCAGCCAGTGGACAGTTACAGGTTCAGGCAGTAGTATCATTGCCAAAAATGGATCTGGACCATATATTACACATATTACCCCTGGAAAAATTATTGATATGGGCATAAAAGATGGAAATAACATGGGTGCTGCCATGGCGCCAAGTTTTGCAGATACACTAACAACACATTTTCTAGATACCGGAAGAAGTCCTAATTACTACGATGCTATCATAAGTGGAGACTTAGGATATGTTGGCAAAGATATTGCTATCGACTTATTGAAAGCAAATGGGTATAACATAAAAAATAATTATAATGATTGTGGCGTTTTAATTTTTGATAAAGAAAATCAAGATACTCATAGTGGTGGTAGTGGTTGTGCCTGCTGCGGAACTGTATTTTCTGGATATTTTTTCAAACAGTTAAAAGAAAGAAAAATGAAAAGAATCTTATTAATTGCTACTGGTGCTTTGATGAATTCTACTAGTTCACAACAAGGTGAATCTATTCCAGGAATTGCCCATGCCATTAGTATTGAAAATCTATAAATTAGATAATTATTTTATTGTTAAAATATGATAAATAAAATATAACTTTATGCAAAAAATCTATTTTATTTTTAATTTGCGAAAGGAATGAAGTTTTTATGAGTGAAATTGATTGGGGTACTGTTTTTGAATGGTCTTCACTTCTAAAATGTTTTATTGTTGGTGGTTTGATTTGTGTTATTGGTCAAATTTTAATTGATAAAACCAAATTAACCCCTGCTAGGATTTTAGTTATTTTTGTAACTTTAGGTGCTATTTTAGGTGGATTAGGAATCTATCAATATTTAGTAGATTTTGCAGGTGCCGGTGCCACTGTTCCTTTAACAGGATTTGGTTATAACCTAGCTAAAGGGGCTATTGAAGAAGTAAAAAATATAGGATTTATTGGTGCTTTTACAGGTGGTGTGAAAGCTGCTGCTGGACGGAATTGCTGCTGCCATTTTCTTTGGTTATTTAGCTGCTCTAATTTCAAAACCAAAAATGAAAAAGCAATAATTATTTTCATATAATATGTATAAAATGAGAGAATAGAACTCTCATTTTTCTTTTATCTATAATTTCATATCTATCATATACAAAACCTTGAAATGCAATTATTAAAGTTTTACATTTTTCTAATTTTTTGTCAAATTTTATAGCAAAAAAATAAAGTTACTTTATTTTCATAAAATAACTCCATTCTTTCTATCTATGCTTTTTTTGCAATTTCAGCAATTTCTGTAAAAGCTTTTGGATCTGTTATAGCAATGTCTGCTAACATTTTTCTATTAATTGTTACATTTGCCTTTTTTAATCCTGCAATTAATCTGCTATATGTTGTTCCATTCATTCTTGCTGCTGCATTGATTCTTGCTATCCATAATTTTCTAAAATTACTCTTTTTATCTTTTCTTCCAACATATGCATATGCTAAAGATTTCATAACTGCTTGATTTGCATTTCTAAATCTATAATGTTTTGCTCCAAAATATCCTTTGGCTTGTTTTAATATTTTTTTATGTCTTGCTCTTGTTGTTCTTGCTGTTTTTACTCTTGCCATATCTATCTCTCCTTTCTTTTAATTATTATATGGTAATAGCTTTTTGATTGTATTCATACATGTTTTATCTGCATAAGCATTTTGAATTTTTCCTGATTTTTTTTGTCTTTTTGTTTTATTTGCTAATAAGTGTCTTCTGTTTGATTTTGTTCTTTTTACTTTTCCTGTTGCTGTTAAAGAATATCTTTTCTTTGCAGCTTTATTTGTTTTTAATTTTGGCATAAGTCATTCTCCTTCCTATTTTTTATTTTTCAGTTTTTTTAGCAAGAATGGTAAACATATTTCTTCCTTCAAGTTTTGGTGCTTTTTCTACTACTGCAATATCACTCATATCTTCTATGAATTTATTTAGCACCACTTCACCTGCTTTGGAATTGTTTACTTCTCTTCCTCTAAATCTAACTGTTATTTTTACTTTGTTTCCATCTTGTATAAATTTTTTTGCATTTTTAGATTTAAAACTAAAGTCATGTTCTTCAATATTAGGAGTCACTCTTATTTCTTTAATTTCAAAACTTTTTTGTTTTTTCTTAGCTTCTTTTTCTTTTTTTGCTTGCTCAAATTTATATTTTCCATAGTTCATGATTTTACAAACTGGTGGATTTGCATTTGGAGCAACTAAAACTAAATCTAAGTTTTTTTCTTCTGCTCTTTCTAAAGCTTCATTTAAAGAAATAACACCCACTTTTTCTCCATTATCTCCTATTAATTGAACTTCTTTTGCTCTTATTTGACCATTAATTGGTAATTCTTGTTTTATACAAAACACCTCCAATACTCTGACAAATTTCGCTTTGAGAGAATTTTACTTTATATTTTCTAAATATAACTATATTTATTTAAATTCTCGAGAAGCGTAAAAATTTGTCGACGCGAAAAATTGCTTTGCAATTTTTCTGTGCAATATATTTTTTTATATTATAGGAAATACAATTTTCTATAATATAAAAAAATTTGACTTTTGTTACAAGTCAAATTCAAAATAAAACTAGCATTATTGTAAATGCTAAAATTATTCAATTTCTAACCTTTTTCCTCAGTTGGATAAGGTGAGAAGTTTGACTTCTTCTTGTAACGTTAAATATAATATCATATTTGTTGCTAGTTGTCAATGCATTTAGCAATTTTTTTTATCTTTTGAAGTAATTTTATTACCGTAAACTGTATGAATTGAATTTTTGTCAGTATATAAAGCAAAAAAACTTCATACTATCCTTCTCCTTTTTTTGTTAGTTAACGGTTAACGGGTCACAACTTACACAAACTCTTCCCATACCAAATTTGCCAAATCTAATCCTTTATTTGTCAGTTTTATATAATCTCCATCTATCATAACCAATTTTTCCTCTACTAGTTTTTCTAATTCTTTTCTATATAAAAATATAGGATTATCAATATATTTTTCTTTAAATTTTGAGATAGATACGCCTTCTATTGTTCTTAAACCCAAAAGCATATATTCTTTTTTTCTGTCTTCTACATCTTGTACTTCTTCTATTTCATAAACTGTTTCTATATTCTTTTCATGTTCTTCTAGACTTGTTTTTTCCTTATGATTAGATAATTCTAAAATATCATTTACAATTTGTCTATTTAAATGAATCATTCGCGTAATATATTGGTTCATTTCTGAAGTATTGGTATATCTAACATAATTTAAATAGGAATGTGCAGCTAACCCAATTCCAATATATTCTTTTTGTCTCCAACAATTTAGATTATGCTTTGATTCTTTTCCTTCTTTTGCAAAATTAGAAATTTCATAATGTGTATATCCATTTAATTCTAATGTATTTTTTACATACCAATACATATTTCGTTCAAGTTCTTCATCCATTTCTTGTAACTGATTATTTTGTATTTTTTTTGCTATTACTGTTCCTTCTTCTACAATTAAAGAATATACACTAATATGTGTTGGATTTAACTGTATAACTTCATTTAAGCTTGTTTTTATATCTTCTATTGTTTGGTTTGGTAATCCTATCATCAAGTCTACATTTATATTGTCAAAACCAACCTGTTTTGCCATTTGATAAGTTTCTAAAAATTGTTCATATGTATGGATTCTTCCTATTTCCTTTAATATCTTATTATTTGTACTTTGAAGTCCTATACTTAATCGATTAATTTTGGCTTTTTTATACTGTTCTAATTTTTCTTTATTGACTGTTCCCGGATTTACTTCTATGGTAATTTCCATATCTTCAAATTTCACTTTGTTCTGTTTTAAGTTTTTTTCTAATACTTCCATTATTTCACAGATATATTTACTATCAATATAGGATGGTGTTCCTCCACCAATATATATCGTGGTTACTGTATATGTCTCTAAAAACGTTTTATCTTTAAAATAATTGTAGATTTCCTTTTTTACAGCTTCAACATAGTTTTCTATAAAATCTTGTTTATTTGAAAATGAAATAAAATCACAATAATCACATTTATGCTGACAAAATGGTATATGTATATAAATTCCTAATTCTCTATTTTCCATTTGCTATCTCCATGATTTTCTTTAATCTATAATTAACACCAGATTTTCCTACTGGCTCTTTTAACAATTTTCCCAATTCTACTAATGACATATCTGGATTTTCTATTCTTAAAATGGCAATTTCTTTTAAATTATCATCTAATTTATTGAATCTACCTTCTTCTTGCAATTTTTTAATAGCTGCTATTTGATCAATTGCTGCATTAATCGTTTTATTTAAATTGGCTGTTTCACAATTTACAATTCGATTTACTTTGCCTCTCATCTCTTTTTGTATTCGAATATCTTCAAATTGTAATACTGCTTTATTCGCTCCAATTAATGCTAATAACCTTGAAATTTCCTCTCCATCTTTTATATAAACAGAATATCGATTCTTCGTTATCAATTCTTTTGCATGAATATCAAAATCACTCAATATTTCTTGTAGTACTTTTAAATTATTTTTATTAGATAACACAATTTCTAAATGATATGAATTTTCTGGGTTGTTTATAGAACCTGCTCCTAAAAAACTTCCTCTAATAAATGCTTTTTTCTTATCTTCAGCATTTGTCTCTTTTATATTCTCTTTGACACATATCTCATTATCTTTTATTTCTAAATATTCTAGCTTGTGAATATCAAATGCTTTTGTTACAATATGAAATGTTTTTCCATTAACATCTATATCATGATTAATTTCTAAATTGGATAATAATTTTGAAAATCGATTGATATTATAGTCACTCTCTGTTGAAAATCGAATGTTTTTCCCTTTTATTAAATCTGTATTTCCAGAAATACAATAACCGAATTAATTCAAATTTTACATTTTCTTTATTTACTAAACTATTTGTTTTATTTAGTTCTTGTTTTATATCTGATGAAAAAGACATCTCTTTTCCTCCTTTTTGATTACCAAGAGGGATTTTGGGGACGGACGAAAAGGGAAATCGGGGACGGACTCATTTTTCCCTTTTTACAAAATTTAATATATTTTAAAGTTGTTTTGGAGAAAAAGGGAAAAATGAGTCCGCCCCGATTTCCCTTTTCGTCCGTCCCCAAAATCCCTCTCGATTCAGTTTATCCTAATTTTGTTACAATTACTCGATCATTATCATATAAATCTTTTTTACAATATGTCCCAATATATTGTTTTTTATCTTTTATAATTTGCATAACTTCTTCTTTTTGATCATATCCGATTTCTAAACACATATATCCTCCATATTTTAAATATTCATATCCTCTATCTATAATTTCTTTATAAAAGTCTAGCCCATCTTCTCCCCCATCTAATGCTAACCTTGGCTCTTTTCTAACTTCTCTATCTAATGTTTCCAAGTCTTTTCTTCTAATATATGGTGGATTAGAAACAATCATATCATATTTTTCTTGTCCTAAATTTTGAAATAAATCTGATTCCACAAATGTAATTCTATCTTGCACATGATTATTTTTTGCATTTGCTATTGCAATATCTAATGCCTTTCCACTGATATCTAAAGCTGTTAATTGTACATTTTCTAAATATTTTGCTAAAGATACTGCAATTGCTCCACTTCCTGTACATAAATCTAGTATTTTTTTTGCTCCCATTTTTTTAGCTATCTTCATAACTTCTTCAACCAATACCTCTGTATCTTGTCTTGGTATCAACACATTTTCATCTACATAAAAATTCAATTTCATAAATTCTTTTTGGTGTGTAATATGTTCTATCGGCTCTCCTTGTGTTAATAATTCTACATATTTTAAGTATTCTTGTTCTTCTTTATCTGTTAATTGTTGATTATCATACACAATTAAGTATTGTCTTGGCTTTTTTAGTACATATTGCAATAATAATCTTGCTTTTAATTTTGGCGTAGAAATTTTTTCTAATTTTAATACCGTAACAGCTTTTATCAATGCTTGTTTAATCGTCATATGCCACACCTTCTTTCTTTTTGAACTTTAGGAACAAGCTTTTCGTTTTTATTTATTTTATAATATCTACATAAAAATAGCAAGGGACAAATCTCGCTTCTCGAGAACTTTTCTCTACTTTTCTAACTTAACTTTATATATTTAAGTTCTCGAAGAAGCGTAAAGATTTGTCGACGCGAAAAATTGCGTAGCAATTTTTCTGTGCAACGTTTTTTTGTGGTATAGGAAAAAGTCATTTTTCCTATACCACAAAAAAAAGCCCCGCCTTAGCCGTCAGCTTTTTAATTTTTAAGGACCTGCTCCTAAAAACAGGTGGGTGCCTACCTAAATACTTATGGGCTTCTCACTATATACTGTGAGCATGCACGCCATATTCGAGAGATCAGCCCCTCTTATAATTTGTTGGTTCTAAAAATTATGCTCTTACGTACTACGCAGGGATTTTTGTAATCCTTATTAGATTATCTATATATTAACACATTTAAATTTGTTTTACAAATGTTTTTTTCTTTTTAAAATATATCTTTTCTTTGTTTATATTATTTTATCTCATTTTTTCGTTTATATTCTCTTTTTCTTTCATTTTCCTTCACTTGATTTTTTACTATTTTTATGATAAAATAAATGTATATTTATGAGTGTCTGAAGGTCTTAAGACCTTCTTTTTTTATTGTATAGGAAAAATCCACTTTTATTTTTACCACATAATACAATTTTTCAGTTACATGAATTCTATCCTATTTTTACATGACAAATAATAATATGCAGAAAAATTGTAAAATGCTACCTAATAAAATAAACATGTGAAAAATAGAATGCATCCATTTGTGTTTTTTTCCAACACCATATAAAATGGCTCCTATGGAATAAGCAATTCCACCTGCTAATAATAAGCTAAATCCTGCTATTCCTAATAATTGTGGTAATAAATTAATTTTTACAACAATACACCATCCCATAACTAAATAGCATATCATTGAAAACTTTTTAAATTTCTTTATATCAATTGAATTTAATACAATTCCTAATATTGCCATAGCCCATATGATACCAAATATCGTCCAACCAGTCGCTGTACTATATTCTCTTAATGTACATAGTGCAAATGGTGTATAAGAACCTGCAATTAATAAAAATATAGAACAATGGTCTAAGACTTGAAAAACTCTTTTAGAATATCTTTTGGGACTTAACCCATGATAAATACTAGACATGGTATATAATATAATCATGGTCACACCATAAATGGAACCACTCACAACTCCATATCCATTTCCATGAATCGCTGCAAATACAACACACAAAACAGTTGCTACAATTCCCAAAACAGCTCCTACAATATGTGAAGTCATATTAAATATTTCTTCTCCCTTTGTATATTGGGGCAATATTCTATCTTTTAATTTTACTCTTGTCATAATTACATTCCTTCCTAAAGGATAATCATTTTTTTATTTCAGCAAAACTTTATAAACTTTTTTATATTTTATACTTTTTGTTTTTGACATTATATCATTTTCAATATGATAAGTAAATAAATAATTTGTGAATTTTGGTTGAATTATTTATCCATTGATTACTGCTCAGAACCAAATGCCGAAAAGGTTAGATTTATATTATTTATATTTCAATATCCTTATAAGTTGTTACCATTTGTGCCCCTTGTTTAATTAGATCATTTGTTCCTACAGAATTCATTTCATCGATATTTCCTGGTACTACATACACATCTCTTCCCTGTTCTAGTGCAAAATCAACAGTTATTAATGTCCCACTTTTCTTTTTAGCTTCAATAACGATAATTCCTTTGCTCATTCCACTAATTATCCTATTTCTTGCAGGAAAATTCATTTTTTCAGGTTTCGTTCCTAAAGGATATTCTGATATAATAGCACCATTTTCTTTTATGATTTTGTCATATAAATATTGATTTTCTTTGGGATACACCATATCCAATCCACTTCCAATAACCCCTATTGTAATTCCTTTTGCTTTTATGGCACCAATATGAGATTGACTATCAATCCCTTTTGCTAAACCACTAATAATGTTAATACTCTTTTTTGCTAAATTGTATGCAAAGTATTGTGCCACTCTTTCTCCATAAGAACTACATTTTCTACATCCTACAATTCCAATTGCTGGTATATTTAATATATTTTCATTTCCTTTTACATATATGCTAACTGGATAATCATATATTGTTTTTAAAAGTTTAGGATATTTTTCATCTTCTATGGTAATAATTTTCACATTTTCTTTGTGTAAGAATTCTATCTGTTTTTCTATATTTTCTTTGTTTTCTTTACAAATGATATTTTCTGCCAGTATTTCATTAAATCCTTTGATTTGTATAATTTCTTCTTTTTTTAAAGTATATATTTTTTCAGGTGTTTTATACCTATTTAATAATATTTGTTTTCGTATACTTCCTATTCCCTTTATACAAGATAACCATATCCAATATTTTTTCTTTTCTAATTCTTCTATTATGATACCTCCTTGCAATATTTTATACTTTTTAGCAGAACAATAGTGAACTTTTTTAAACGTTTTATCTGTTTATTCCATTTCAAAGCTTACATCATTCCTCTGTATAACTTTTCTTTTGAAAAAATATTAAATTTTTATTTTCTCTTTGAGCCTAATTAACTTAAAGTTTCATATTGTTCCTATTCATCAAAAAAGACACTTTAAAACTAAGTGCCCCTTTAATATTCATTTTTTCTTATATATTATTTTGATTTTTTGTTGCTTTGATAACATTATTCATAAGCATTGCTACTGTCATTGGTCCTACTCCCCCTGGAACTGGTGTAATATAGCTTGCTTTTTCTTTTACATTTTCGAAATCAACATCTCCCGTTATTTTCTTATCTTTTCCTCTATTGATTCCTACATCAATAACCACTGCTCCATCTTTTACCATATCTGCTGTTACATAATTTGGTTTTCCAATTGCTGCCACTAATATATCTGCATTTCTTGTTTTTTCTTTTAATTCTTTTGTTCTTGAATGACAAATGGTTACTGTTGCATGTTTATTTAAACAACATGCCATTAGTGGTTTTCCTACAATATTACTTCTTCCTATAATAACTAGATTTTTGCCTTCTAAATCTATATGATATTCTTCAAACATTTTCATAATTCCAAATGGTGTACAAGATATAAATGTATCTTGATTCAATAATAGTTTTCCAACATTGATTGGATTAAAACCATCTACATCTTTTTCATGAGATATTTCTCTAAATGCTTCATCTATATCTAAATGTTTTGGAATTGGACTTTGTAATAATATTCCATTGACAGCTTTATCTTCATTTAATTTATGAATTAAGTCTATTAATTCTGTTTGTGTGATACTAGCATCTAATATATGTTCTTCATATTCTACCCCAATTTCATCACATGCTTTACTTTTATTTCTAACATATACCTTTGAAGCTGGATCATCTCCTACCATAATGACTGCAAATTTAGGTATAATTCCTCTTTCCTTTAATTTCTCACATTCTATTTTTAAATTACTTCTTACTTTTTTTGCTAATTCTTTTCCATCAATAATTACTGCCATTTTTCTATTTTATAGAGCACATGGACTCTATATCTCCTTTCTTTCTTTCTCAACTGATTATATACTAACACATTTATTTTTGCAATAACAAATCTTGCTTTTAAAAAATTTCTTTATACATTTTTTTATTAACTGTTTACTTTAATTTTGAATATATATAAATATATAATAAGCTATCCTGTTTTTTTATATTTTTTAACAGAATAGCTTTTGAAAAAAAGGGGATGTTTATGATTATAAATATACTATTTGTATATGTATAGTTTTTGCAAGAAATGTGAATTATATGTGAAATTCATCACCCTTTTCTATTTTTCTCCCCTTTATATATTCTTCTTTTACTTTCTCTCTTTATTTCTAAACTCTAATTTTGTATTCTTTTAATAATGCTAAAATATCTTGGCTATCATTTGGTTTTACTCTTCTTCCCAATATTCCTAATTTATTTGCTGTTTCTAAACTCTTCCCTGTGTCATCATCATCAATAAATAAACATTCTTCCGGACTTAAATGATATCTATCTAGCAAAGTCATGAATATCTTTTCATCAGGTTTTACTAAGTGTTCATAAGCTGAAATCATAATTCCATCACATATTTTAAAGAAATGTATCTCTTTAAAATATGTATAAGTAAATTCTGACATATTTGATAAAACATATATATGATATCCTTTTTCCTTTAAGTCTTTTGCAATTTTCACAGTTTCTTCATTGACTGTAAAATACTGACATCTATTATTCATTACCTCTTCAATTAACTCGCTATACTCCTTCGGAGCTTTTCGTTGCATTTCTTTTATCGCTTGTTCATGGCTAATATTTCCTAAATCTAATAAATTCCACTCTTCTGTTTTATAAATGTATTTTTGTAAATCTTCTGCTTTATTAACATCATTTGTAAAATTCATTAATGTTTTTATATTAGAATCTTTTTTTATAATCACATTCATTAAATCAAATATAATATTTTTTATCATTTTTTCTTTTCCTTTACATATTTTAATTATGTTCTTTATTCCTCTTCATCCATGATTCCAATACGATATTCAATATTTTCCATATGTGGAAACATTTCCTTTACTCTTTTTAGTGTCAGCATTGTCATTTTAGGTTGTGGGTTTTTAGGATTTTTAGATAATAATTTTTGTGTATAACAATTTGATGCTGTTTTAAACAATAAATAGCGATTTCTTACATAGGTATAATAAATCTGATATCCATCATCTAAATCCTCCCACATCATTTCAAATGTATAGTTTTTGTCCATTTTTTCCTCCTTTTGTCTCATAGAGTTCGTTTGTCTATGCGACATTTTTTGTCCCATTAGGACCGTTTCTGTTTGCGATATTTTGAACTTATTTTATCATTTCTTTAAATTCTGCTTCTGATATAACTGTAACTCCTAAATTTTGTGCTTTTGTTAATTTACTTCCTGCATCTTCTCCAGCTAATACATAGTCTGTTTTTTTAGATACAGTTCCTGATGTTTTTCCTCCTAGTCTTTCTATGATTTCAGAGGCTTCGTTTCTTGTAAATTCTTCTAAACTTCCTGTTAAGACAAATGTTTTTCCTTCAAATCGATTGTCTTCACTTTCCTCTTCTAGTGAATTCATATTCACCCCTGCTTCTTTTAATTTATTAATTAAATCTATTGTTTGTTCTTCTTGGAAAAATTCTCTGATACTATTTGCCACAATTGGTCCAATATCATCTATCATACTTAATTCTTCAAAACTTGCATTCATTAGATTATCCATTGTCTTATATTTTTTTGCCAACATTCTTGAAGCTTTCACGCCAACATGACGAATTCCTAAAGCCGTTATCAATTTTGACAAATCATTTTGCTTACTTCTTTCTATGGCATCTACTAAATTTTGTGCAAATTTCTTTCCATTTTTCTTTAAAGAAGCAATATCTTCAAATTTCAATGTATAGATATCTGCTATATTTTTAATCAAATTGTTGTCTAATAATTGTTGAATGATATTTTCTCCTAATCCAGAAATGTCCATCGCTTCTCTTGAAACAAAATGTACTAAATTTCTGAACAATTTTGCAGGACATTCAATTCCTGTACATCTTACTGCTGCCTCACCTTCTTCTCTTACAGTAGGTGCTCCACATACTGGACATACTTTGGGCATTTCAAAATCTTTTTCATTTCCTATCCTTTTATTCTTTACCACTTCTACAATTTCTGGAATGACGTCGCCTGCCTTTTGAATAACAACTGTATCTCCAATTTTTAGGTCTTTTTCTTTAATAAAATCTTCATTGTGAAGCGTTGTTTTTGATATAGTTGATCCTGCTACTTTGACTGGCTCTAATATGGCCATTGGTGTGATAACGCCTGTTCTTCCTACTTGGCAAATGATATCTTTTAAAATCGTTTCTTTTTTCTCTGGTGGATATTTGTATGCTACTGCCCATCTTGGAACTTTTATCGTTGAACCTAATATTTCTCTAAAATGTAAATCATCTACTTTGATAACCGCTCCGTCAATTCCAAATGTTAAGTTTTCTCTATCTTCTCCAATTTTTTCAATTGCTTGTTCTGCTTCTTGAATTGTTTTACAAGGAATTCTAACAGGATTGACATTAAATCCTAACTTACTTAGATATTCTAGTTCTTCAAAATGAGAGTTAAATGTTTTTCCTTCTATTTTTTGAACATTGAAAATATAGATGTCTAATGGTCTTTTTGCAGTTATTTTGCTGTCTAATTGTCTTAAAGAGCCTGCTGCTGCATTTCTAGCATTTGCAAATAGCTCTTCTTCATTTTCTTCTCTTTCTTGGTTCATCTTTTCAAAATCTTGTTTTGATATAAAGACTTCTCCTCTAACTGTAATATCTATTTTATCTGTTAATTCCATTGGAATCGTTTTTACTGTTTTTAGATTTTCTGTAACATCTTCTCCAATTAATCCATTTCCTCTTGTAGCACCTCTTACAAACTTTCCTTGTTTGTATTCTAATGCAGCAGATAATCCATCTATTTTCGTTTCTACCACATAATTAACTTCTTTTATTCCATTTTCCTCAGCTTGTTTTCTGATTCTTTCATCAAATTCTTCTACTTCTTCAAAACTAAATACATCTTGCAAACTTTGAAGTGGCACTTCATGCGTTACTTTTTGAAATCCTTCTTTAACATGTCCACCTACTTTTTGTGTTAAAGAATCTTTTGAAATAAATTCTGGATATTGTTTTTCTAAATTTCTTAATTCCACCATTAACATATCATACTCAAAGTCTGATATTTCTGGCTTATCATCATCATAATATTTTTTTGCATAATATTCTGTTTTTTTTCTTAATTCTTCTATTCTTTTTTTAGCTTCAGTTTTATTCATTTTGCACCTCTTGTCTTTCAAAGTTGCTAAAGGAGATAAAATCGGGACATCGGGGACGGACTCATTTTTCCCTTTTTATAAAATTTAATATATTTTTTTAGTTATTTAAGTAAAAAGGGAAAAATGAGTCCGTCCCCGATGTCCCGATTTCGTCCCCTTTGGCAACTTTTGTAATTTTATTTTCTTTCCTATTATATACAATTCGAGTAAAAAAATAAAGGAATTTTAAAAAATTCCTTATTTAAATCAAATGAATTTATCTATCTTGTTTTTCCACAATTTCATTCTTATTCTTATAAATACTATTTTCTGGAACCACACCTCTTACAGAAGATAATGGATAAATATTTGAATTTCTTCCAATAACTGTTCCTGGATTTAATACAGAACCACACCCAACTTCTACATTATCTCCAAGCATAGCTCCCACTTTTTTTCTCTTAGTTTCCATGGTTTCTTTACCATTTTTTATGATAACTAATTGTTTATCTGATTTTACATTAGATGTAATAGAACCTGCTCCCATATGTGCTTTATATCCTAAAATAGAGTCTCCTACATAGTTATAATGTGGAACTTGCACTTTATTAAATAAAATAACATTTTTTAATTCAGTCGAATTTCCAACAACTGCCCCTTCTCCTACAATCGCATTTCCTCTAATAAATGCACAATGTCTTACTTCTGCGTCTTTTCCAATAATGGCAGGACCATTAATATATGCTGTTGGTGCTACTTTTGCACTTTTTGCAATCCACACATTTTCTCCTACTTTTTCATATTCGTTTTTATCTAATGTTTCTCCTAATTCTAAAATATAGTCTCCTATATTAGGCAATACTTCCCAAGGATATGTACTTTTTTCTAATAACGTTTTTGCAATTGTTTCTTCTAAATTATATAAATTTTTAATTTTACATTCTTCCATTATTCTCATTCCTTTCTCAAATGTGATTTGGGGACGGACGAAAAGGGAAATCGGGGACGGACTCATTTTTCCCTTTTTGCTTAAATAACTAAAAAAATATATTAAATTTTATAAAAAGGGAAAAATGAGTCCGTCCCCGATTTCCCTTTTCGTCCGTCCCCAAATCCCTTAATTTCTGTTCCAAAATTTTTCATATAATTCCTTTGCTGTTTTTGGACTATCTACTCCTTCTTTGTTTTTCACAGGTGCAAAGTCATCTTCTCTTTTTCCTCTTAAAATGGCAATATCATCAAATAATTCAAAAGCATCAAATATGAAGGATTCAAATTTATATGAATTTTCTTCTTGCGGAATTACTTCTTTTCCATTTTCATCTATATATGAATTTTTCTTAAAAGCACTGTGATATATTAATGTTTCTTTACTTATCTTTTCAATAGCTTCTATTGTATATAAATTACACATAATATGGGCTTCTCCATATTTTAGTTCCCCATCTTCATCTACTTCTTCTGCCATTTTATCTGGCATTTCTGAATATTCAATAACTTTAGGGTGTCCATTCATTTTGGCAAATACGCCAACACGTTCATGTGGATTTGCTTTAACAATTGATTTTGACGCAATTTGTACTTTTTTATCAATTGCCATTCCTAACAAAATGGTATCTGCCATTTTTAGTAAGGCATTATCGACTCCTCCAATAAATACCCATTTGATTCCTTTTTCTTTCATTTCTGCTAAACATCCACTTGCTCTTAGAGAAGAATATGTACCACCATTTCCATCAGATGCTTCCTTTATTTTCATATCTTTTCCTACTAGTAATTTTCCATTTACATCTACTAAAGGCAATTCACTTTGTGCAAAAAATCTTACGGAATCTTTGTCATATCCAAAATAGTTATGTTTTTCCATAAATTCAATTGTTTCATCATTATTTTGTTTACTTGTCATGATATACCATGGAATCACTCTACCATATTTTTGATTGGCTTCTTTTAAATTTTCTGCTAATATTTCAAATAAATATTTTCCTTTTCCATAAACATCTAATTTAAAAGTTCCTTTTGGACCTGAATGTCCTAACCTTGTTCCTTGACCACCTGCCATGGTTACCACAGCATATTCACCTTTTTCTAGGATGGCATCTCCCAATCTTTGAAATTTTTCTTTTTGCTCTTCTGATAATTTTTTCTTATCTAAATATGGTAATGGCTCTATTTTATTTTCTTTTATTTCTATTTCTTTTTTTGTATTGTCATATAATTCTTTTAATTGGTGAAAATCAATCTTGCTAATTTGTTCTACCAATGCTTGTTTTTTATCTTCATCTAATTTTTCTATCAATTTTATAATATGTTCTTGATTATACATTTTTAATATGTCTATTGTGTCCTGTACCTTATCCATTTTGTTTCGCTCCTTTTAGCTAATATAGTATAGTATATGTTTTCATTTTAATATTGACATTTTATCATACTCCAATATTTTTATCAAGTTTTTTAAAAAACTTGTCATAAACCTAGAAAAATTCCAATATACATTAAGTAAAGTAATTTAGAACAAAAGCGACATGATTAGAAACTTTGTCCTTTTAGTTAAATTACATGTCGCGTCTTTGTTCGTGCACCAATTTTATGTAAGTAAAATTGTGTGCAACGATTTTACTTTTAGAAAATCACATTTTCTAAAAGTATGCAAACATTTTGAAAGTGATTAAAAGGAGGTATATAGATGGAAAATACAAGATTGTATCAAGACATCGCAAAAAGGACTGATGGAGATATTTATGTAGGAGTCGTTGGTCCTGTACGAACTGGTAAATCCACTTTTATTAAAAGATTTATGGATTTATTAGTCATTCCCAACATTGATAATGAATACAAAAAAGAAAGGGCTAAAGATGAATTACCACAAAGTGCTGGTGGTAGAACTATCATGACAACAGAACCAAAATTCGTTCCTAATGAAGCAATTGAAATCACCTTAAATGACAATTTAAAATTCAAAGCAAGATTAGTAGATTGTGTTGGATATTTAGTAGATAATGCGATTGGCTATTTAGAAGATGACATGCCTAGAATGGTAAAAACACCTTGGTCTGAGGAAGAAATTCCTTTTGAAACAGCCGCTGAAATTGGGACAAAAAAGGTAATTGAAGAACATTCTACGATTGGTGTTTTAGTTACAACTGATGGAACTATCACAGATATTCCAAGGGAAGATTATGTAAAAGCTGAAGAAAGAGTTGTTAATGAATTAAAAGCTTTAAATAAGCCATTTATTATTTTATTAAATTCAAATGACCCTGATTCAGAATATACAAAAGAGCTTGCAGAAGAACTAAGCGAAAAATACAATACATCTGTTATGCCTCTTAATTGTGAATATTTAACGATTGAAAATATTAATACGATGTTTTCAAAAGTATTATATGAATTTCCTGTTGACCAAATCTGCATCAAATTTCCTAGATGGATTGATGGATTAGATATGTCACACCCTTTAAAAACAGAATTATATAAAGAAATTAAAGATGCTTTTTCTAATGTAAATGTCCTAAAAGAAATCTCAGGCTGTGCAGATACCATTAAACAAACAGAAATCATTTCAAAAACTTCTATAACAGATATCCAGTTAGGTACTGGAAAAGTAAATGTAGAAATCACCTTAAAAGAAGAATTATTCTACCAAGTGCTTACAGAAATTACAGGTATTCCAGTTTCTAATGAAGGAGATTTGTTTAGTATTATTTCTGAATTAGCTGATGTGAAAAAGAAATATGATAAAATCGCTTATGCCTTAGATGAAGTTAATAGAAAAGGTTATGGAATTGTAACACCTTCAATGGATGAATTAATCTTAGAAGAACCAGAAATGGTAAAACAAGGATCAAAATTTGGCGTAAAATTAAAAGCCATGGCTCCTTCTATTCACCTTATTAAAACCAATGTTGCAACAGAAGTATGCCCAATTGTTGGTTCTGAAAAACAATCAGAAGAATTAGTCAATTACTTACTTTCAGGATTTGAAAGTGATCCTCAAAAAATCTGGGAATCAAATATCTTTGGAAAAAGTCTACATGAATTGGTAAATGAAGGCTTACAAACCAAACTGGCCAAAATGCCTGAAGAAGCACAAATTAAATTACAAGAAACATTAGAAAGAATTGTTAATGAAGGTAGTGGTGGATTGATTTGTATTATTCTTTAAAGTAGACCTTTAGGAACGTACCCAATCGTTTCAAAATTGAAAACGGGCCTAGAAATTTTCATTCTAGACTCGTTTTTCTTAATTCTCATTTATGCTTCTCTCTTTAAGAAAAAGTATTCTAAGTTGCCTGACATCATTTTTTCATTCTTGATGTCATAGATTCTCTTAATTATTCTCATAATTCCGTTGCTTGTACATACCAGAATTACAGAATCATCTGGATAAGTTGCAAGAATTGTTTCAATCGCTTTTCTTACTCTTGCTTCTACATCTTGATGTCTTTCACCATGAGGTGGTACATAATCTCCTTGTTGAAAGGATTTTCGAAGTTTCTGATTAACATCCTCTTTCTTCAATCCTTCCCAATCTCCAAGACTGATTTCTGTAAAGCCATCCTCTTCAATGAATTCCCGGTTTAGGAAAATAGCTTGTAATGTGTGTTTTGTTCTTTTAAGAGGTGAACAATATATCGCATCAAAATGATATGTTTTAAAAGTTTCTTTCATTTTTTCTGCTTTTTTCCTTCCCTCTTCTGTAATATCTGTATCTATTCTTCCACAAAACCTTCCCTCTTTGTTAAACTTAGTTTCTGCATGTCTCAAAAAAATGATTTGTTTCATATGCACTCTCCTTATATGTTATTTAAAACTGAAAACTTTTTACCTCACAGTTTTTAATACATAACGGTAAACATGCTCCACTTTCAGGTATTTCATTGAAATAACAATTAACAGCTATACTAACACCTCCATGAGTTACTAATAAAATATTCTTATCTTTATACTTCTTTTTTATCTCGTCTAAAAATAAAAATATTCTATTAAAGAAAACTCTTATATTTTCAGCTTTTTCATAAGTTACATTTTTCTTGTAATTCCAAAACTCCTGAAAATCAAAATCATCTTTAGACATTCCTTCCATTTCTCCGAAATCTCTCTCAGAGATTCTTTCATCAAAGATAATAGAAATATTCTTCTCAGAATTAATGATTTCAGCCGTCTGTCTTGCTCTTTTTAATGGTGAACAAATAATGAAATCAATGTTTTCTTCTTTTAGCTTTTCCATTGTTTCTTTTGCCTGTTCTATTCCCTTAGCATTTAACTCAATATCTGCTTTTCCTTGTACTTTACCATACAAGTTCCAGTCTGTTTCTCCATGCCTTGTTACATATAACATATTTTACCTCCATACTTGAAATCCTTTTGCAGAAAATGAACAAATCTGTTTTAATTCTGCACAAATCCCTACTTCATTAATCTGTGCTATTTTTCTAACATAATTTCTCAGCTCGTTATCCTTTTCAGGAAATCCATGCCGATTAACCGCATCTTCTCCAATGGTAATACTACCATCGGAAAAGTTCATTTCACCTATTTGTATACCATTTTCACAATAGGTAAAATTACTATTTTCTGGTAATTCCAATCCGAAACCATGAGGAATATAGTGATTTTTAGATTTTTCTTCCTTTTTCACTATATATATAGGCTTCCCCGGACTTGTGAGCAATGTTGCAAGTCCTTCAGTTTTTTGAACACCAATCAATACTTCATGTATTGTAGGCATTCCGTAATGAGAAACATTTAAAATTTCCTTTCCCATTTTTCCTGCTAAAACTTGCTTACAGAAAAAATAATTCCTTTTTCTATTAAAGGATTCCAGCATTTCTGCCATTTGATAAAACCTTTCTGCCGTCTTTCCTGTTATAAATCTCAGATACCGGTACTCTCCTAACCTTTCTGTTAAGATACTATTATAGTACCAGTTTCCTATAACAGGATACAGCTGTTCCTTATACTCACATGCTGAAGCATGAACAAGCATGTAGTAACCTTTCTTCATTCCTATGCGATTCTCATCATTCTCCAGATGACACAAAGAAATAAAATGATTACCTCTAGCAAAATTCCAATCATACTTTGATGTGTCTGCCAAAGCTTTCTCACATCTCTCTTTGAATTCTGTTATACTTATATCAGAACTTATTTTATACAAAGCTGTACCACAGACATTAATTGTAGCATCTACTGGAATGAATGGAGTATCTGCTTGCTTCCAGAGATATGCAGCACCTGTAAAGAAACCGCCCCGCATTCTTGTAACATTATGTGCAATCCCTAAATCAGACATTGCATAAATATCACAAGTTTTCTGTGTTGATGAAAGTTTTGTTGCAACTTTTGAAATCAACTTTTCTGTTGTTTCTAACTCCCGAAGCACTTTCCTCTGTGTTCTATCATTTAATGTCAGATTATAAATCATATTGTCTCCTCCTTTATTTTTACATTAAATGTTTTTTGTTACAAATCCTTTATTAAAGAATTTAAGTTTAGCATTTCAAGCATTTAATTTCTTGCTTAATATATGCCCATTTTATTTTATGTTAATCTCATTCTCTAAAGTTTTCAAAATACAGTTTTTTAAAATTGATAAAAAAATTATCAATTTTTATTTTCTTTATGGCGATATTCCCTTCTATCCTTGTACTTTTATGTAAAATAATGGTATAATAAAAATAGATTTTGTTATTGATGGAGGAACCTATGGAACAAGATATCGTAAAAACAAACAGAGCAAAACTATTATCTGATTTTATTAATGAAATGAAAGTATCTATAAAAAAACATAATATAAAAGGAGAATTACCTAGCAAAACATATATCTATACCAGAATTGCAGATTATACCCATTATGCAGAAGTGAGTATCCGAAAATTTTTGACTGGTAGTATTCCAAAAGACATTCCTAGTTTTTTGCAAGGAATCCTAGAATATGCAAAATTGGTACAAGTGGATGATTCTAAGATTGATACATTTGCCAAAAATTATTTATCTGCTACCAATACAGTTGTTTTTCAGGATACAACTATCCAAACCAAAAATAATTTAATTCCTCAAGACTTAAGCAAAATTATTCGTTCTCAAAAACTAACTTCATTTTTAGATGATTTTATCAATCATCCTATTAATATTGCTTATATTTATGGATATAAATTAGGTGGAAAATCAAAATCTGTTATGGCATATATGTATGATTTGAGCTTAAAAAATAAATTTGAAAATATGATTTGGATCAATCTAAAAAGGGAAAATCAATTATCTACTATTTTAGATACTATTTTGCTTTTCAATTTAGAAAATAAAGCAGAAATCAAACCTGAAGAAAAACAAGATGCCTGTCTAGAGTTTATAAAAAGCAGTAAATCTATCCTTATATTCGATTTTGATGATGACATTATCCAAGATGAAACCATTACCTTTATAAAAAACTTTTCTAAAATTTCAAAAATAGTAATGATTACTTCTATTCCTTATCATCAATATGAAAATTCCTTAGATACCTATTGTTCTAGTTTTTGTATTAACGACTTCATTTCTAAGGAAGAGCTAAAAGCTATGCTTCATACAACAGAAGACTTCAAAAAAATTATAGATATGCAACCTTCATTAGTCGATACATTATATTCCATTACTGGTGGCATTCCATTTGCCTCTATCTATTTAATGAAAAAAATTGTCAATGCCAATAAGCTTGGAATTTCTTTAGAAAAAGCTATTTCTAAATATACAAAAACAAATGAAGATTATAAACTCATGTCAGAAAAAATCATTCATGATATATGGAAAGAATTAAGTCCAATCGCAAAAAAAATCGTCATTATTTGTGCAAATTTTAAGTATACCATATCAATTGAACTTGTTTCCTACATATTGCATTTAGATATATTATCAACTGAGTGGCAAGAAGCTATTACAGAATGTTATACAAATGATTTATTAATCCCGATTATTCAAAATAATCCTAGATTAGATATGCACAATTTAATCAAAACACTTGTCTTAGTAAATGCTTCTGAAGAAGATTTTGATAAAGAAACATTTTTGAAACAATTGGCAAAATTTTATATGGATAAATCTGCCTATGTAGGTGAATGTTATAATGACATTTCTAAATTAAAATTATTTGATGAATTAGACGAATGGAACATTACAAAACAAGTTTTAAATATGTTAGAAGAAAATATATTATATAAAGAATATATTACCATTATTAGAAATTTAAAATACTATATTTATGTTAGAGGTATGTGGAATAAAGGTGAAGATTCCCCACATTTAAAAAGAGCGAAAATGGCAAATATGATTCAAGATAAAAATGAGGAATTAGAAGCTTTATGTGATTATATTAATATCATGTCTAAATCACAAAACCAAGAAGAAGCAGAGAAATATTTAGATATTGCTTCAAAAATTGTTGATAAAGGAAAAGATTCTTTAGAAAAACGTATTGTTTGCTTATTTTATCATGTAAAAGCTTTATATACTTGTAACTGTCTGAAAAATTACAAAGAAAGTTATGACATATGGATGAATATTAAAGAAAACTATTTTCCTTATATTAACGAATATCGAAAATTGGTAACAGATTTATGGATTACCAGATGTTATTTAAAAATCGAAAATGCTTTTGATTTAAAATATAACATGTTAATTGAACGTCTAGAAGAAGCCAAACTTGCCAATTTCACTCGTGGGCAAGCAGATTATCGCCTTTTATTAATTTCTTTGCTATTAGAAAATTATGTAACTAGTAAAGACACGAATCTTTTGAAAAAAGCAAATACGCAATTAAAAGCTTGCGAAAAATTTCTAAAAGACAATGATTTAGATGATATTCGAAACGAAGCTCTATATTATCGATTACAAACCATATACTCTGTTTATACAAATGACTTTGAAAAAGCTGAAGAATTTTGTCAAAAAGCTATTAAAGACTATGAAATGATGAATTGCAAAAAAGATATTGAGAGTTTGCTTGAAATTTTGAATCATTAGGGACGTGTCAAATTGGACATTTTTCGTTTAAAAGGGACAGATTAGGTCTGTCCCTTTTGTTTCATTTTGGAACATTGGGGACAGGTTAAATCGTTTCAAAATGAAACGATTTGGCACGTCCCTATCGTTTCAGATTTTTTCTTCTTAATTGCCCACATGCTGCATCTATGTCTGATCCTAGTTCTCTTCTAATGGTTGCCACAATCCCATGGTCATTCAAGTAATCTCTAAATTTCATGATATTTTCATTTGAACTTTTTGTATATGCTCCATTTTCAATTTTATTAATGGGAATTAAATTCACATGGCAAAGCATCCCTTTTAACAATTTTACTAATCGTTTGGCATCTTCTAAGTTATCATTATTTTCTTTTGCTAATGCATACTCAAATGAGATTCTTCTATGTGTTTTTTCAATATAGTCCTTACATGCTTGTAGTAATTCTTCTATATGATATCTATTGTTTACTGGCATCATTTCACTTCTTTGTTCATCTGTTGTTGCATGTAAAGAAATGGATAAGGTACATTGTATATTTTCTTCTGCCAATTGATATATTTTTGGTACTAAACCACTTGTTGATATACTAATATGTCTTGCTCCTATATTTAATCCTTTTGGATGGTTGATAATTCTAATTGCTTTTACGACATTATCATAATTATCTAATGGTTCTCCGATTCCCATAAAGACAATATTTGAGATTCTAACATTGGCATCTCTTTCTACAGCCATAATTTGTTCAATAATTTCTCCACTACTTAAATTTCTTGCAAATGGAATTCCTGTTGATGCACAAAATTTACATCCCATTTTACAACCAATTTGAGATGATACACAGATGCTATATCCATAATGATATTGCATCAATACAGTTTCAATGGCATTTCCGTCTAAAACATCAAATAAATATTTTCTTGTTCCATCTGATGCTACTTGTTTTTTTAATATTTTAAATTCTTTTATTTCATAGATTTGTTTTAATTTTTCTCTTAATTCTAATGATAAATTGGTCATTTCATCAAACTCAGAAACTCTTGCTTCATAAAGCCATTTATATATTTGTTCTGCTCGAAATGGCTTTTCTCCGATTTCTTTTAGTTCTTCTTTTAATTCATCTAATGTATAGTCTTTAATATTTTTCATTTTCTTTCCTCTCTTATTTTTTATATCCATGATATTCGTTAATCATTACTGTTCTATTATACCATGTTTTCCTAGTTTTTTCATCATTACAAGGAAAAAAGATGTATTTGTTTTATTTTTTATTGCCTATTTAATTCTATATACAAAATGAAAGTATTACTAAATGATTTCATTTAATAATACTTTCACCTTATATAGAGCTTTAAGTATACCCTTTTCTTATTTAATTCAAATATTGTATATGTTGTTTTCTTGGTAATTCATATGTTTCCAACTTATCTCCATTCTTGTTTTTTTCATTTAATGAAACTGCATTGATTTGATTATTATAATAAGTTTTAAAATAATATATACCTTTACTTGCATTCATACAAGAAGAATAAGTTGTCATATCATAATGGTTTTCTTTTGTTATAACACTTCCCTTTATCATAGAAACAGAATCTAAGATATGAAAAACTTGGGAAATGGAACTTTCCTCATCTTCATCTGTAATAGAGTTAAATTTATAAAATGCGGTTCTAACAAATCTAGAAGTTGGTGTGACATCTCCTGGTAATCCCATCATTCCCATTCCTTGTCCATATGGTTTCAAAGGAATTTCTTCTGAAAACATATTGGTCGGAAATTTAGCTGATACATGCATATAATTATTCATATGAATCTCATGATAATTAAATGGTGGATTATTGGTTAAAACACCATAGGGATTATCATAAATTTGTAATCCATTTTTGGTTTGTTCTAACACAATACATTCTTTTTTATCACTAATCATCCAATGTAAATCCACGACTGGTATATTTTCATGAAATCTTTGATTGGTTATATTGAGTTTATTTAACTCCTCTCTTAATTCTGCTATACTTGAAAAGTTTCCTAAACACCATGGAATTAGTTCAAATGAAGTTATATTTATATATCCGTCTTTTTCTTTATCATATACTGCATTTTCTGGAAAATATAATCCTGCCATGCATAATCCTTTTTCATTCCCACTATCTGCATATAATGGATAATCATCTACTACTGTTCCCATTCCTATCATGGCATATTTTGTTTTCATTTTTTCATGATTTCTTAAAGTAAATTCATAATTTCTGGGGGTTACTATCACTTTTTCTCCAAAAGTAGATTCTAAATCTAAATTTCTTCCAAAATAGTAATCTTTTGTTTTGAATGTCATACAAGTACACATATTCTCACCTTTTTTATTTATTTTAAAGGTCTTTGATTTCTTTTGGAATAATGATATTTTGGGGTCTATTTACTTTTATTAATTGTTGGTAATTTTCAAATATTTTATAATCTTTTCCATAAAAAAACATCAACAAACCTCTTCTTATTTTATCAAATTTTGTTTGTTTTATTACAATTAATCCTGTTTCCATTTTTTTATGTAACATAAATATCACCAACCTTTATTTTTCATTCGATTTGAGGGATTTTGGGGACGGACTCATTTTTCCCTTTTTATGGATAATCCCCAAATCATAAATCATTATATATAGTTTTATGTATAAGCAAATTACTTTTCTGAATTGAAATTCAGATATGAAAGCATAATAGTTCTTTTTTATCATTTATATTTTTATAAGTTATAGTTTAAAAAAGGGAAAAATGAGTCCGTCCCCAAAATCCCTCAACTCGAACATTTTTGCTTCAATATCATTATATCATTACCATTTATTATACACAAGAAAAAATTTTTTAAATTTTTTTTAATTTACTATTACATCAATTTTCCAAATATGGTATAATATATAAGTACGTAAACGTGTAGCTTTAATGGCGTAAATCCAGTTTAGTTACACATTATTTTTTTGCCTGCAAAGAACAACGATACTACTCGACACCAAACTTTAAAATATAGTTCTTGCAAAGCAACATAATTACATGAAAGGAGGAATTTTTATGCCAACAAATAAAAAAGAAGGACTTATTTTTGGAATTAGTATGTGTTTCATCATGGTATTTTTTATGGGACTTTTAAATATTTCTATTCATTTAGGTGGATTTAATGTAAATTCTATAAAAACCGCTATTATTGCTTTTCCTGTAACATTTATCATTGCCTTTATTTTAGAGAATGTAGTTATTGGGAAAATTAATCATATGTTATTAGAAAAGTTTGTTGATAAATCTGATAGTAAAAATGCATACATTCTTTTTAATTGTTTCTTTATTGTTACCTTAATGTCTTTAGTTATGACAATTATTGGTGGTTTTTTAGGTGGAGATAATGCTCAAACAATCTTTAGTGAATTCTTTATTAGATGGCCTAGAAACTTCTGTGCAGCATTTTTCTTAAATATTTTAGTTGCTGGTCCTATTAGTAGAGCAATTTTAAGAGCAATTCAATCTAAAAATGACGCAGTAGATGATTCTGTTTTAGCTAATCAAAATAATGATTAGTATTCTATATTTCAAAAAAATGACGATTTGAAAATTTGTTCCTTTGTGGAATTCTCCAAATCGTCATTTTGGTCTTAACTTATTTTTATAATAACAACAATTTCATTTATATATTTTTCGTCATTATATTTCATTTTTGTTTTATGAAACGTGCCCAATGGGACATCATTAAAATGTTCCCAAAAGGACATCTGCCATTTCTTCCATTTGTGATATATTTTCATCACTCATTGTTGATTTTATAGTTATTATAGGTTCTATAATATGGATATTTTTCATTTCTTCTAAAGTTCCCTTCATACATTTTCCAGCTGAAGGCGCCCATGAACCATTTTCTATAATTCCTACAGTCCTGTTTTGATAATTTCTTTCTTTTAAATGATCTAAAAATTGTTTCATTGGTGGAAATAGTCCTGCATTATAGCTAGAAGACGCAACAATTAAATGGGAATATCTAAATGCATCTTCAATAGCTTCTGCCCAATCTTCTTTTGTTAAATCTGCTAATACCACTTTTTTTGCACCTTTTTCTTTTAAGATTTCAGCTAATTTTTGAGCAGCTTTTAAGGTATTTCCATAGATAGAACTACAAGCAATATAGATTCCTTCTTCTTCTGGCTTGTAACTACTCCATGTATTATATTTATCAATGTAATATCCTAAATTTTCTTTTAAGATTGGTCCATGTAAAGGACAAATCATTTGAATATCTAGTGTTGCTGCCTTTTTTAATAAGGCTTGTACTTGCATTCCATATTTTCCGACAATTCCAAAATAATATCTTCTTGCTTCACAATCCCATTCTTCATCTGCATCCAATGCTCCAAATTTTCCAAAACCATCTGCTGAAAATAAGATTTTTTCTGTTTGCTCGTAAGTCACCATAACTTCTGGCCAATGTACCATTGGTGCCATAAAGAATTGTAATTTATGTTTTCCAATGTCTAATACATCACCTTCCATAACAACAAATTTTCTATTAGAAAAATCAATTTCTTTAAAGAAATTAGCAAGCATATTAAAGGTAAGCTGATTTCCAACAATTTTCATTTCTGGATATTTTTTTGCTAATTTTCCTATATTATATGCATGATCTGGCTCCATATGAGAAACTATTAAATAATCTGGTTTTTCATCTTCTAAAGCTTTTTCTAAATTTTTGAACCATTCATCTGTTAATTTTTCATCAATTGTATCTAAAACGACATTTTTTTCATCTTTTATTAAGTAAGAATTGTAACTCATTCCATTCTCTAATACATATTGGCTTTCAAATATTTTTATACTTTTATCACTTGCTCCAATATGGATAATATCCTTTGAAATTGTCATATCACTCATAAAAACGCTCCTTTTCTTAATTTCTTTAAATTCTATTATGTTTTTATAACTGTCCCATCCTATTATTGTTCTGTAATCATAATTCCACTAACTAATCCTTCTGTATATTGCAACTCTACGTTATATGTTGAACCAGTATTGATTTCATCTGTTGGTGCTTCTGTAGCATCTTTTGCCATAGTTACAACTCCACTAACTTCTACTTTTCTATCATCATACAATTCTGATATATTGTTTGTAGTAACAACTTGTAACAAAGTTCTAACAGAAGTTCCTCTTTGTACTCCCTCATATTGTTCAAATTTTGCATTAAATGCAGCATTTTCTACTTCACTCATAGAATTTTCATCAATAACATCTGCTGCTTGATTATAGGTCAATAGACCAATTGATGTTAGTGGGAAAGCATACAAAATTGGATTTCCAGCTTCTTCATCAAATCCGATATCTTGCATTTGTTCTGAATTTACTTCACCAATTCTTTCTACTATATTCATTAATAATGTTATCATTTCCTCTGCACTATAGTCATTTAATACTTGTATTTCATCATCTTTAAAGTCTTCGATTGTAAGTCCATCATTAAAAGTATCCGTACAATTTAATGTATATATCATTTTTTGTTCTTCGCCATCTATGTTTCCAACAATTCCAAATTGATAATTTTCATTTACACTTGCTAATTCTTCTAATCCTTGATAACTAGCTATAAAGAAATATCTTGCATTTTCTTGTGTTTCATTATCTGTTGCATTCATTTCTATTCCATATGTTAGATTTCCTGAGTCATTTGTTTTGCTTATTGTAAATTCTACTGTTGTTGATGTATCATGTATAGTTAATGCTAGTGCTGATAATTTTCTATTGGTTTGTGATACAGTTATCGTATTTGTTCCTTCTTCTATATCTGCATCATTCATATCATCAATTATTGTTTGAATTAAACTTTGTACAGTCATGTCTTCATCAGATGCTTGATTCATTGTATCTAATGCCTCTTTAAACATTTCCTCCATTTTTGGCATCAAAATAGAATCATTTTTTAATGTTTCTAATATAGTAAGAATTAAATCCTTTATTTCTTGATTTGTAACTGATACAGAATAACTTGTTACATCATTTTCTTTTGTTTTGGTAAATTCTTTTTGTCCTAATTTTTCTTCAAATATAGGTAGATATGTATCAATTATTTGTTGCCTTTCATCTTCTGTTAAATTCATAGTTTCTTGATTTGTAAAATCGTTGAAGAAATCAATTGTGTCTGGAAACTCTGATGTATCTTCTACTCCAAATTTTTCTGCAATTTCTTTTAGATTGCTATTTTCTATACCAATATATTTACTTGAAACATAATCTGTTTGTAAACCTACTGTGTCGTTTGCATATTTGTATTTAAATGGAAAATTTACATCATCTGAATAATTTAATGTAATATTTTGTTCATTTTTTCTTTCTGTATTATCTACTTTTCCAGAATATGTAATATTAAAATCATTTACCGCTTTTGATGTTCCATAATCCATGCCATTCATAGCAATTTCTGCTGAAAATGTTCCACTATCCTCATATTTTCCAGTATATTTTTTCTTTGAATATTCCGTTAGTTGACTATCAATAAATCCATCCTGCACATCAAGTACTTGTCCTAAATATTTGAAAAATAGTTGCCCATTTGATTTTAATAAATCAGTACCAAAATATAAATAGGCAAAAATCCCTCCTAAAATTAAAATTAGCACAATTATGATTGTTACCATTCTTCCTATTACTTTTGTTTTCATTTGTTTTCCCCCTTTTTATTTAGGCATTTTTTATTACTGTTATTTTTTTTATTGCCTTTTTTTCTTTTTAGATTTTATCACAATAATTTATTTTTGTATAGCTTATAAAAAATAAATTATTATTTTTTTATTTTATAAAATAATTATTAAAAGAACCACCCCATCGACTCTCATTGAAAGTCGGTGGGGTGGTTCTTTTATTCGTCTTTTTACGCTTCTAATTTCCTTCGAATGTATCGAATGAAAATCCATAAGCGATGGCAGACAATTCTCCACCAAGTAGGAATGAAACCTACTGTGCTCACACTAGCTAACATCCAGAACAAAAATACTTCTCCGATTCCACTATGTTCACACTCGGTTGTCATCCCTACGATAAGGGTCACAATCCCCATTATCCAGATAAAAGGAATCAGAAGGATGGACCGCCTAAGGGCGACGGAATCATCTCTCTCATCATCGAAATTCTCCAATCTAACCCAGATTGGCATTGCTTCCTCCTCCTTCCACTTGGGTAACTGTTTGCTGAGAAATTTCTCAAATTTCTTCAGCATGATGATAATCTTTTTCTTCATTTTTCCCTCTTTTCTTTACTCCTGTGTTTACAGTTACACTTATATTACACCACATTTTACATAATTAATCAATTTCGATTGCACCTGTATATAATCCATAATAGGTTCCTTTTTGTGCAATTAATTCTTTATGATTTCCTCTTTCAATAATTCTTCCATGGTCTAATACCATGATTAAATCAGAGTTTTTAATTGTTGAAAGTCTATGTGCAATAACAAATACAGTTCTTCCTTTCATTAATTTATCCATTCCCTCTTGAACAATTTTTTCTGTTCTTGTATCAATACTTGATGTTGCTTCATCTAAGATTAATACTGGTGGATTATTTAATGCTGCTCTTGCAATTGATAATAATTGTCTTTGTCCTTGTGATAAGCCTTCTCCATTTCCAGTAATCATCGTATCATATCCATGTGGTAAATGTTTAATAAATTTATCTGCATTTGATAATTTTGCTGCTGCCTCAACCTCTTCATCAGTTGCATCTAGTTTTCCATAACGGATATTGTCTCTGATAGTTCCTGTAAATAGACTTGTATCTTGAAGCACCATTCCTAAAGATCTTCTTAAATCATCTTTCTTAATTTTTCTGATGTTAATTCTATCATAACGAATCTTTCCATCTTGGATATCATAAAATCTGTTGATTAAGTTTGTAATGGTTGTTTTTCCTGCTCCTGTTGCTCCAACAAATGATACTTTTTGTCCTTCCTTAGCTACAAGACTAATATCATGTAAAATTCGTTTCTTTGGTTCATATCCAAATTGTACATTTTCAAATTCTACTTGACCACGAAGTCTTGTATAAGTAATTCTTCCATCTTTATGAGGATGTTTCCATGCCCACATTCCTGTTCTTTCTTCAGATTCCACAATTTTTCCATCTTCCAATTTTGCATTAACTAATGTTACATATCCTTCGTCAAGTTCTTCTTCTTGATCAATTAAATCAAATATTCTTTCAGCACCAGCTAGTGCCATAATGATAGAGTTCATTTGTTGTGATACTTGACCTAATGGATTTGTAAATGCTTTTACATATTGTAAAAAGGCTGCAATACTACCAATTGTCAAAATTCCATTAACAGATAAGATACCACCAATAACGGCAACTAATACATATCCTAAATTTCCTATATTCATAATACAAGGCATTAAAATATTGGCATACATATTGGCTTTTGTCATACTGTCGCATAAATCTTCATTTAATTCATCAAATCTTGCTTTTGAATCTTCTTCATAATTAAATACTTTGACAACTTTTTGTCCTTCCATCATTTCTTCAATATATCCATTTACTTTTCCGATATCTTCTTGTTGTTTAACGAAAAATCTTGAACTGTTTCCTCCCAGATATCTTGACACAAATACCATTAAAATTACCATCGCTAATACAACAAGTGTTAAATAAATATTGGTTGCAAGCATTGCAGCTAATACGGCTACCATTGTAACACATGATGAAAATACTTGAGGAATACTTTGACTTAACATTTGTCTTAAAGTATCCACATCATTTGTATAAGTACTCATAATTTCTCCATGTGTTCTGCTATCAAAATATCTGATTGGTAATTTTTGCATATGATTAAACATTTGTGTACGAATTTTGTTTAAAACACCTTGTGAGATATTAACCATTAATCGGTTATATGTGAATGTACAAACCACACCTACTAAATAGATAACTGCCATGATCATAATCACATTTAATAGTCTTGAATAATCTGGAGACTGACTTCCTAAAAGTGGTGTGATGAAATCATCAATTAAGTATTTAATAAATTGTGTACCAAGTACACCAACTAAAGCACTAATAATGATACTTACTAAAACGACTGCTAATTGTAATTTATAATTTTCTGTTACATATTTTAATAATCTTTTAATTGTCTTTCTTTTCTTGCCCTTCACTTTCTGCATCTTCGTCTCCTCCTTTCATCTGTGATTCATATACTTCTCTATAAATGGCATTTGTTTTTAATAATTCTTCTGATGTTCCAATGCCATCGATTTTTCCTTCATTTAAAACAATGATTTTATCTGCATCTTCTACTGAAGAAACCCTTTGTGCGATAATGATTTTAGTTGTATTTGGGATTTCTTCTCTAAATGCTTTTCGAATTAATGCATCTGTTTTGGTATCAACTGCACTTGTTGAATCATCTAGAATTAATATTTTTGGTTTCTTTAACATAGCTCTTGCAATACAAATTCTTTGTTTTTGTCCTCCTGAAACATTAGTACCTCCTTGGTCTAGTACAGTTTCATATTTACTTGGGAATTCTTTGATAAATCCATCTGCTTGCGCTAACTTACAAGCTTCTTCTAAGTCTTCTTGATCTGCTTCTTTATCTCCCCATCTTAAATTTTCTGCAATGGTTCCAGAAAATAAGACATTTTTTTGTAACACCATAGCTACGGCATCTCTTAGTCTATGTATATCATAATCTTTAACATCAACGCCCCCTACTTTGATACTTCCTTTTGTGACATCATATAGTCTTGGAATTAATTGTACGAGTGTTGATTTTGAACTTCCTGTTCCACCAATAATTCCTACGGTTTCCCCTGCTTTAATATCTAAATTAATATTTTCCAGTGCAAATTTGTCATCTTCTTGCTCATCACTGTATTGGAAACTAACATTTTCAAATTTAATAGATCCATCTTTTACTTCTGTTACTGGATTTTCCTTATCTTTTATGGTTGGCTCTTCATCAATAACTTCAATAATTCTTTCTGCTGATGATTGTGCCATAATAATCATAACAAATACAAATGACAACATCATTAAGCTTGCAAGAATTTGCCATGCATATGTAATAATACTTGATAATTGTCCTGTTTGCATTTCTCCACCAACAATTAGTTGTGTACCAATCCATGAAATTAATAAAATACATGTATAAATGGTAAATTGCATAACTGGCCCATTAAATGCAACAATTTTTTCTGCTTTTTTGAAATTTTCATATACTTCATCATTGACTTCTTTAAATTTCTTTTCTTCGAAAGATTCTCTAACATATGCCTTTACTACTCTAATAGCAGATACATTTTCTTGAACAACTCTGTTCAATTTATCATATTTTTTAAATACTCTTTCAAAGTTAGGGTGTGCTTTTATCGCTATATAGAATAGGATAACACCTAAAACTGGTATTGCTACAAAAAAGACAGCTGATAATTTCAAACTGATAGACATAACCATTAATAAAGCAAATATCATCATAATTGGTCCTCTAACCAAAATTCTGATAATCATTTGGAAAGCCATTTGCACATTGGTAACATCTGTTGTCATACGCGTTACTAAACTTGAGGTTGAAAATTTATCTATATTTTCAAAAGAATAGTCTTGGACTTTATGAAACATTGCTTTTCTCAAGTTTTTTGCATACCCTGCTGAAGCTTTTGCCGCAAATCTTCCTGATAACATTCCAAAGGTCAAAGATAATATGGCTGAAACAATTAATAAAACGCCCATTTCTAAAATATAGCGTACATCTCCATTTTGGATTCCTACATCTATAATTCTAGCCATTAGTAAAGGAATAACAACCTCCATAACAACTTCTAAAACAACAAAAATCGGTGTTAATATGGTATCTTTTTTGTATTCTTTAATATAACTTGCTAATTTTTTTAACATATTTCTCTCCTTTCTTTATTATTATATTTTTCTTTTTTACAATTTTCTAGATTACTTGATGCTTTTTTTAGCATCTCTAAAAATTGCTTTTGTTCTTCTTTGGTCATTTCACTTACAATATTCTTTTCTTCTATGTCTATTTGCTTTTTTACAACTGTTTTTATTTCTAATGCTTTTGGTGTTAATACAATGCTTTTTAATCGGCTGTCACCTTCTTTAGCCTTTCTTTCAATCAATCCATTTGTCTCCAATAGTTGAATAATTCCGGTGACTGTTGCTTTTCTCATATCAAATTCTTCTTCAATGTCTTTTGCAAATACTTCTCCTTTTTTGGATTTTTTATAAATATATCCTATGACCATAGATTGTACACCTGTAACATTATATTTGCTTAATGTTTCGTCCATATTTCTTTTTAATTGTCTTGAAACAATTTGAATGTATTTTCCAATTTCATGTTTTTCCATATTCACACCTCTTTTAGTTCGTGGCCTAACTATTTTAATGCTATATTTTTGATTTGTCAAGAGCTTATATAAAAAAAGAATACATTCCATCTTATAATTTTTTCAAGTTTCCATTTTTTTATTTATTCTAGTTATCATATTTTTATTTTATGCGGAAATACTAATAGTTAATAGAAATTTGAATTTTGCAAGAAATGAAAGGAATGTAATCTATATGAATCAAATTATCAATACTGATTTAAATAAACATATTGACCACTCAAAAGATTCTAACAATGGAAACGTAAACACTTCTAAAAAACATTCTTATAAAAAAATATTTAATATTCAATTTTTCCTATCTATTATCGCTATCTTGGTAATCACTTCCTTATTTGCCTATTATAAAATTTCTTTAAATCATAAAGAAGATTTTTCTAATTTATTAATCAATAATTATAGTATTACCCAATTATATTCTAACAATACTAATGATAGTAGCAATCGTAACCCTCAACTTGAACCCAATAGTATTATTGGTATCATTGAGATTCCTGTTTTGAATATTTCCTATCCTATTTTTAATGAATTAACTGACGAATTATTAAAAACTTCTCCTTGCAGATTCTTTGGAAATTTCCCTTATCCCAACTCTATAGATGATAATTTATGTATTGCAGGACATAATTATGATAATGATAAATTTTTTAGTAAAATTAAAGATTTAAATATAGATGATAAAATATATATATATGATACGTCTGATAAGCAATATATATATTCTGTTATAAAAAATTATGAAGTAAAATCTGATGATTTGTCTCCTGTATACCATACTATTACAGATACTTTTGAATTAACTTTAGTTACTTGCAATAATTTTAATGGTAATCGTATTATTATAAAAGCAAAAATTGAAGATGATTAACCATCTTCAATTTCTTTATTACTAATCAATATTTCTATAATCTTTAATTTTCTTATATGCATAAACTGCTGAAATTGCAAATACAACAACTAATAATACTGTTGGTAAAGAGTCTTCTATTCCCGTATTTGGTAAAGAGTTTGTAGTATTAACTCCCTTAGTTGCATTTCTTAATGCATTTAAGTTTTGAACATTACTTGAATTTGTATTTGCTGAATTTGTATTTGTGTTTGCTGTATTTGAATTTGTATTTCCTGAATTTGTATTTCCTGTATTTGTACTAGTATTGTCACCTAAAATATCTTCAAATCCTTCATCTGTTGCTGCATATACTGGTGTTATTGCAAATGTAAGCATTGCACACATCAAAATTACTAAAAAACTTTTTAAAATAATTGATTTTTTCATATTACCTCTCCTTACTTCAAATAGTATATTTTTTTCGATTACTCTATAAACAATTATTATTATAGCACATTCTTTTAATAATTGCAAGTCCACAAACACACTATTGTCTATCTTTTGTTTACATTATCATTATAATATACTTATTTTATTTTTTCGTCAATACATTTTTTTGATTTTTATATTACATTTTTGTTACAAGAAAATGACCTGTATTATTAATTTAATTCTTATACATTAAATTTAAATAAAACAATATCTCCATCTTGCATAACGTAATCTTTTCCTTCTGACCTAACCAATCCTTTTTCTCTCGCAGCAACCATTGAACCTTGTTCTACTAAATCTTTAAAAGATACCACTTCTGCTTTTATAAATCCTCTTTCAATATCTGAATGTATCTTTCCTGCCGCTTGTGGAGCTTTTGTTCCTTTTTTGATTGTCCATGCTCTTACCTCTGGTTCCCCAGCTGTTAAGAATGACATCAAACCTAATAAATCATAACTTTTTTTGATAACTTTATCTAATCCTGATTCTTCTAATCCTAGCATTTCTAGCATTTCCTTTTTATCATTATCATCTAACCCTGATAGTTCTTCTTCTACTTTCACACATAATGGTATCACTTCTGCTTTTTCTTTTGCAGCATATTCTTTTACTCTTTTGACCATTGGGTCATTTTCTGCATCACTTAATTGGTCTTCAGATACATTTGCAATATATAATATTGGTTTGGTTGTTAATAAAAACATATCTTTTACTAAAGATTGTTCATCTTCATTAAAGTCAATAGCTCTTGCTGATATTCCATTTTCTAAATTTTCTTTTATTTTTTCTAACAAATCAATTTCTTCTTGATATTTTTTATCTGCTTTTAGGTTTTTCTTTGCTTTATCTAATCTCTTATTAACAGTTTCTATATCTGCAAATATTAATTCTAAGTTAATGGTTTCAATATCTCTTACTGGATCTATACTTCCATCCACATGTACAATATTAGAATCCTCAAAACATCTTACTACTTCACATATAGCATCTGTTTCACGGATATGTGATAAAAATTTATTTCCAAGCCCTTCTCCTTTACTCGCACCTTTTACTAATCCTGCTATATCTACAAACTCAATCACTGCATGTGTCGTTTTTTGTGGATGATACATATTAGTTAATACATCTAATCTCTCATCTGGAACAGGTACTACTCCCACATTTGGTTCTATTGTGCAAAATGGATAATTTGCACATTCTGCTCCTGCTTTTGTTATACTATTAAATAATGTACTTTTTCCTACATTTGGTAGTCCAACAATTCCTAACTTCATTTTTTCATTCCTTCTTCTATATTTATTTAAGTAGTTAAACCTACTTACTAGCGTATTTTATCATACATATTTTACTTCGTCAATTGCTAAAAATATCGAAATTTAAGTTGTTGTATTCAAGTTTGATATTATACGAGTTCTTGCATATTTATTTTTCATAAATTTAGAAATTTTATACAACGGAATAGTTACAGTTATTTTATATAAATTGAAGGATCTACTGCAATAGAATCTTTTAGTATTTCAAAATGTAAATGTGGTTCGTCTGCAATTTCAAATACAGCACTATTTCCAACCGTTCCTATAGATTGTCCTTTTTCTACTGTTTCTCCCTCTACCACAAATTCAGAAGTCAATAAATTAGAATATACAGTTTGATACGTATCATCATGTTCAATCACAATTGTTAAACCATATCTAGGATCATTTTTTATAGATTTTACTACACCTGCTTCTGCTGCTTTTACAACCGTTGTTTTATCTGCTTTTATATCAATTCCATTATGCGTAACCCACTCATCTAAGGTTTCTGAATATACTAAATTATCTTGTGCAAATTCTCTGACAATTTCCCCTTCTACTGGTCTTTGAAATGTTAGTTCTTTTACTTCTTGTGTTTCCTGTTTCTCTTCAGTTGTTGTATTCTGTGTTGTATTTTTACTTACATTACTGCTTTGTACACTCTCATTATTACTTGTATTTTGCATAGTCTCATTCTCTACAATTTCTTTTTTTTGCTCAACTTCTTCCTTACTTTCTTCAACTGTTTTTCCAATTTCTGTACTTGCACTTTCTGTTTCTGCATCATTTTCAGTTGTTTCTCCCATCATATCTGTCATTTGGTCTAACTTCATTGTTTCATCTTTTACATCATTATTTATTTTTTGACTATACAATAGAAGAGAAATAATAATAATCGCAACAATAATTACTCCCATAACTATATAAGAAATTATTTTGTCATTTATATTTTTTTCTCTTATATTTTTTAAATGAATATCTCTTTTCATATAATCCTCCTTAAATACTTTATTATTACAAGTATTTCCTTTTTTTAGAAGATTATACATTTTTAAATAATTTTTTGAAAAAAGAAAGACCATATGATTAACTTGTTACATTCATAATCTATTTGCTATTTAAAGAGAATTAACATCTTTAATTTCTACCCCAACATAAAAATGGTTAATGATTTCTTCTGCTGTACTTCCACTTTTTGCCATACTATCTGCTCCTGTTTGACTCATTCCTACACCATGGCCATATCCGATAACTGTAAATTTTATCTTTCCCTCTTCTTTTGAGATTTCAAAATTGGTAGAGCGTAATCCAAATATACTTCTTGCTTCTGTACCTGAAATTTCATGATTACCAAATTTAATCGTTTTTACTCTCCCACTACTAGTATATTCTAATATTTTTATATCTTCCGAATTATTAAAATCAATTTGAATATCTTCAAATTTTTCTTTTAATTTTTCTAATATTTCTTCATTGGTTAAAACTACTTCTGAATTATATTGTGTATATCCTTCCTCTCCTGCTGTTTCAACCACCTGAAGATATGGCATATTGCTACCGTCCTCCCCATACATCTACTGGAAGTTCTGTTTTTCCTCCACTATTCGAATGAAAAAATGCATTAATTGGTTCATTGTTATATGTAATGATTTTTCCTTGGGTTTCTTTCACGCATTCTTCTATTTTATTCCACTTTGCTTCTTTATCTCCATCCCATCTGGCTAATCTATCTTCTTTTGAAATCCAAGCTTGGCAACAATTTGAATCATCACAAATATCTGCATTATCATGTTTTTTGTTATTCATTTTATAAATCGTATAGGTTCTTGCAACAATCGCTTGTGCTTTTAAAGCTTCCTTCTCAAAATCTACCGGCATTTCTGCTGATACCACATTGCAAAGATATGTATCTAAAGCAACTTCTTCTACCTCATTCGTGTCTGTATGTAACAATCTAATGGTTCCATATTGATTATATGTATATGTTTCTGAAACTTCTTCTTCCCCTTCTTCTTTATTTTCTTCCTCATTGTTCATTTCTGATGATGCACTGATTTCTGATTTTGTAAGTAATGCTGGTAAAATAAAACAAATAAATAAAAAAGCAAAAAAATAGATAAAAACTTTCTTCAACTTATCACCTCTTTATGAAATTAGCTTCATTTTCATATTTTCTAAAATTTTTCTTTCTAATCTTGATACTTGTACTTGGGTAATTCCAAGGATTTTTGCTACTTGTGATTGCGTTTTATCTTTATAAAATCTCAGTAAAATAATCTCTTTATCCCTATCTTCTAACCCTTCAATTAGCTGTTTAATTGCTAATTTATTTGTGATACATTCTTCTTCGTTTTTATCTGATGAAATTCTTTCTATTAAGTTGATGCTATTTCCATCTTTATTATCTGTATAAAATTTTCCGTCTATGGATTCTACTGTATTGTTTGCTTCTAATGCTAATCCGATATCTTCCTTTGAAATTTTTAATTCTTTTTCTAATTCTTCAATCGTCAATTCCTTTCCTTTTTTATTTATACTTTCTTTTTGCAGTTCTCTTATTTTGATTCCTAATTCTTTAATACTTCTACTAACTTTTATAGGTCCGTCATCACGTATGTATCGTTTAATTTCTCCTATCATATAAGGAACAGCATATGTAGATAATTTCACATCATAATTGGTATCAAATCTTTTAATGGACTTTATAAACCCCATGCACCCTATCTGGTATAGATCTTCTAAATCATATCCTCTTCCGTTAAATCTTTTTACAATGCTCCATATCAATCCATTATTATCTCTAATCATTCTTTCCATTTCGTACTTATCACCAGATTGTGCTTTCTTAATTACTTCTACACTGTTTTCAAACATAGTCTACCTCTATTCTTTTGTAATCATCTCAAATTCATCATCAGATTCCTCATTTTCTAGTTTATTTTTTATCACTTTTCTCATCGTTACTTTTGTTCCTAACCCTACAACAGATTCCACCTCTACTTCATCCATAAAACTTTCCATAATGGTAAATCCCATACCTGATCTTTCTAGATTTGGTTTTGTCGTATATAATGGTTCTTTTGCTATGTCAATATTTTCAATTCCTTTTCCCTTATCTGATATTTCTATTAAAATCTCATTTTCTTTTAATCTCGCAAATATTTTGACAATCCCTTGTTTTTTATCATATCCATGAATAATACAATTAGTAACTGCTTCAGAAACAGCTGTTTTTATATCTGCTAACTCTTCAATAGTGGGATCCAATTGGGATGCAAATGCTGCTACTGTTATTCTTGCAAATGCTTCATTTGCAGATTTACTAATAAATTCTAATTTCATTTCATTTTCAATTTCACTTTTCATCTTCTTTTCCTTTTAATATATATTTAGGTTTTTCATAAGGTATTCCTATAACCTTTTTCTAAATAAAATTATCCAATTTTATTTGTATATTTTTCATTTTCTAAGTTCGTAATTGGTATTAATCTCAAGATTCCACTCATTTCAAATATTTTTTTTATACTACTTGTTAAATTAGCAAGTTCTACTGTACTTCCCAACATTTTTGCAAATTTATACCTTCCAATAATCAATCCTATCCCTGCGCTATCCATGAATGTAACACTATTAAAATCAAATATAACTTTTCTAGGCATATATCTTTCAATGTCATAATCCGCTCTCCTCCTTATCTTTTGAACACTAAAATCATCAATTTCATCTGTGATTTTAAAAATTAATAACTTGTCCTCTTCATAAAATTTTGATTCCATTATAGCCTCCTTTAAAATTCTTCCTGTATTATATTCTTTTTTCCAGTATTTTCCAAGAGTGAAATTTAAGAAGTTTTGTCGTTTTATAAGAAGTATTCGACAATTGGAATTTTGGGGCCAACCCATTTTCCCCTTTTTTTGAATTGATGTACTTAAAAAAATATAGAATATAAAAAATGAAACGATTTTGCGTATCTAAATTTGAAACTAGAAATTCTTAAAGAAAAAAATGAGGAATGTTCATGGGCAATCCAGTGATATATTCATTTCTTATAAATGTCTCGGCTCAATACGTACATTACTCTTTCTAAATAAAAAATAAATGAGCCTCTCGCTGCAAGAATTCGCGCTTCCTCATTTATTTTTTACTTAGAAAGAGTACAAGTACTCCAATCACATTCGACATATTATGCGAAATGAATATATCACTGGATTGAGCCTGAATGAAAGCGGCGCATTTTTTTCTTTTAGAATTTCTGTGAAAATTTAGCTTATACAAAATCGTGTAATGACTTTATATTCTATATTTTTTATTTCTTAAATTAGAAAAAGGGAAAATGGGTTGGCCCCCAAAATCCCTTATTCATCATCGTCTAATGTTTCATCATATTCATACTCATAAGTAATTTCTTCCTCTACTGGTTTTTTTGTTCTTTCTATTCTTTCTTTTATATGTCTACTTTCATCTAGATCTTCTTCAATTCTATCTTTGTCCATCTTTACTTTTTCTGATTTTTTCTGTTCTTTATCCTTGATTTCTCCTTTTATTTTTTCTTTATCATTTGGCTTTTGTATACATTTATTAATCATATTATTAGTCTTGTCCAATAAGTCTGGAATATAGTCTAAAAGTTTATCTATTGATGAACTATAATTCACTGGCATTAGTTTTACATTTTCTCCTTGAATCACTAGAAATGCGATTGGATTAATTGTAACCCCTGCTCCTGAACCACCTCCAAATGGCAATCTATATTGCACCTCTTCTTCTTTTTCTTTTTTTCTGTACTCATCAACAGTTTCTCCTTTAAATTCACTTCCTCCTGCTGCAAATCCAAATGATACTTTTGATATGGGAATAATTACAATATTATTAGATGTTTCAATTGGCTCTCCTATAATGGTATTGACATCTATCATATCTTGGATACTATTCATAGCTGTAGTCATAAGACCTTCTATTGGATGTTCGCTCATGTTTTTTCCTTCCTCCTTTTTTATTTAATACATATATGGTATTTATAATATGTATCACTTTGATTTGAAATATACCAGAAATTTCAATTTTTATAGAATTTTCATTCTTATAGATTGGTTCTATCTCATATGCAATATTCTCTTCTCTTACGTAAATTTTCGAAAAAACAATAGATAATATACTGGAAAAGAAAGTGACTAGCATAGATGTTAAAAATGCATTTTCTGTTCCCAATTTTATTACTAAATCTAATTTTTCCATGTAAATCCCTTTGCTAAATTCTCTTAATCCTTTTATCATCTGCATATCAAATTTATCTTGGTTTTGTAAAATATCCTTTTTTAATTTCTTTACTTTTTCTTGCATTTTCAATGATTGTTGTATTTTTCCTAGTTTATCCTTATTTAGTGTAAGCTTTATAATTGGTATATTTCTAAAAATTTTTAATTTTATGATAATTTCATATCTATCATTTATATGTTTCCTGCATTGTGAATCTATGATGAAATTTATAATTTTTATATCTAATTTAGAGGTTACAATAATATATCCCAAAATTAGAAATATAAATAAAATAAAAAGAAAAACCAATATATTTGCCTCCTTTTTATCAAGCAATTTATATTAGTTTTCCCTTTTTTTGGTTTTTTAAACATAGTTATGCTCTTTTTGTTTTCTCTACGGTAATATCTCCAAATAACTCTTGTTGTGTCGTTTCTACTTTTTTTCTTCTTGACATTTCTAATAAACCACTAAACGCAGTTACTACTTCCTGTTTATTATGTTTTTTTAATGAAAATAATTTATTAAACACAAAACGTTTTTGTTTAACCAATACTTTAAACATTTCTTTTACTTTACTTGCCACTGTGTAATTTTCTACTAATGCAATTTTTTCAATATTTTTTGCATTTTGATTGATTTTTACACGATTTCTTTCTACTACCTCTCTATATATATTGGGAATAACCGTATTATCATAATCCTTTTCTAATTTTTGTTTTGGAAGTTCAATATTTTCTTGATTTCTATAATATCGATTTCCATTTTGCATATAATTTTGTTTCAATACTTTACTAATTTCTTTAAACTTTTTATATTCAATAATTCTTCTAATTAATTCTTCTTCTGTTAATTCTTCTTCTTCCTCTTCTTGTTTTGGAAGTAATTTTTTTGATTTTAAATATAGTAAAGTAGATGCCATCATGACAAATTCACTAGCAATTTCCAAGTTCATTTTTTCCATCTGATTTAAATATTGTATATATTGGTCTGTAATTTCATTTAAATGAATATCATAGATACTCATTTTATTTTTTTCTATTAAATGACATAATAAATCTAAAGGACCTTCAAAGTTCTCTATCTTAATGGCATATTTTTTAGTTTCTAATGTTAATATCGACATTGTCTCTCTCCTTTTTATATCTCTTCTAGCGCTATTGTAATATTTTCTTTTTTATATCCTTTTTTCATTAGATATTGTTTTATTTCTTCTAATTCTAAAGATGTTACTTTTTTATTAACTATATTTTTAGCTGATTTTATTTCATATTGATTTAATTCTTCTTTATTTTCATAGATATAATCTTCTATCTCTTCCTTTTTGATTCCTTTGCTATATAGCTTATATTCTATTTCTCGTATTGACAAATTTTTTAAAGCCATAAAATTATTGATTGTCTTTCTGATATATTCTTTATCATCTATGTATTTTGCCTCTTTTAAATAGGCAATAATATCTTCTAGTAAATTTTCCTCTATTTCTTTTTCAAATTTTTTTCTAATTTCATTTTCGCTTCTCTTTTTATATAATACATATTTTAGTACTTTTGTTTTTTCTTTATCAAATTCTTCTACTGTATACATTTCCACTCCTTTTTTTACTTATAAATTTAGATACAGATTCTGCAAATCCTCCTGTTTTTACTGTATTTTCTGTTACATAAGAAGCTACTTTTTGTGCTTCTTCATAACTGCCACCAATTGCTACTCCAATTCCCGCATGTTTAATCATTTCTATATCATTAATATTATCTCCTATTGCCATAATGTGTTCCATTGGTATATGTAAATAAGTACTTAATTGTTTTAAAGCTTGATATTTGGTTACATGTTCAGGAACTATATCTAAGTATTCATATCCTTTCCCCACAATTTTATCTATATATTCTCCATATTTCCTTATTTGTATCGCTATTACATTTTCTTTTTCCTCAATCTTATTTTTTACTCCTAATAACTCTTTTTCTCCTGATAAAATTAATTTTAATACATTTGGATTTTTTTCTTTTATATATTTTTCCATGGAATCTATAATTTCAAATTCTACTTGTTTTTTGTATAAAACATAATTTCTATAAGCCATATATTTTAAATTTTCTTGTGCAATAATTTTATTATCTGTATAAATGTGTATATGTAAATGATGTTTTTTTGCAATTTCTAAACAATCCATTACCTGAGTGTTTGTTATGGTATTTTTTATAATCTCTTCCCTTGTTTGTATATTCATAACTTGTGTTCCATTTCCAAAAATTCCATATGCTGGTTCTAATTGATTACATATATCTTTTGTCATTGCATATGTTTTTCCTGTACAAATCACAAATTTAATATTTGCCTGTTTCAATTTTTTGACTGCTTCTAAATCCATTGTTGTTATTTCATTATTGTATACAATTGTTCCATCTAAATCACTTGCTACTAATTGTATCATATGCTTCTCCTCTATTTTAGATTTCTTTCCTCCCAACCAAATTCACTATATGGTATTTTCTCTATATAGTTCTTTATAGCCTCTTTTCTATCATCTACTAACTTATCTGGAATATTATGAATATCAAACCATTTTATCTCCTCATTTTTATTGGGCTCTCCAATTTTGGGCTCTCCCTTCCACTTTTTTGCTTTAAAATAGCCATTATAATAAATAGTATCAATTCCATTGATTTTATGAATTAATGAAACAAATTCTAAATCTTTAATATCAATATCAATACATAGTTCTTCTTTTGCTTCTCTTATCATTGCCATTTTCATGCTTTCCATGTTTTCAACATGTCCACTTGCTGAATAATCCCAATATCCATCCATATATCCAGTATTTTTTCTTTTTTGTAATAATATCTCTTCTTTTCCATTGTTTTCTCTGATTAACATTAACATAACTGCTGATAAAGTTCTATATCTTTCTTTCACCTTGTTCTCTCCTTTATTGTATATTATTTTACTATAAAGATGTTAAAATATCAATAACAAATTTTTAATTGAAAAATTCCAATGTAACTATTCAGTGGTATACTTTTTTATAACGATATCAAATATCTTTACCTCTGAATAGTAACATTCTAAATGAAAAAGAGATACTTTTGAAGTATCTCCTTTTCAAGTTATATTATTTTTATTCTTCTTCATCATCATCCATATCAATTTCTGGCAATTCTTCTCCTAGACTTTCTTCAAATACTTTTTCAAAATCTTGTCTTACTTTTCCTTCTATTTCTTCTAACATTTTTGGATTTTCTTTTAAGTATTTCTTAACATTTTCTCTTCCTTGTCCAATTCTTTCTCCATTATAGCTAAACCAAGAACCTGCTTTTTCCACAATGTCTAAGTTAACTGCCATATCTAAGATATTACCTTCTCTTGAAATTCCTTCTCCATAGATAATATCAAATTCTGCTTCTCTAAATGGTGGCGCCACTTTATTTTTGATAACTTTTACTCTTACTCTATTCCCTTTTACTTCTCCATCTTGTTTTATATTTTCTATTTTTCTAATATCCATTCTAACTGATGCATAGAATTTTAATGCTCTACCACCTGTTGTTGTTTCTGGATTTCCAAACATAACCCCTATTTTCTCTCTTAATTGGTTAATAAAGATTAATACTGTTTTAGATTTATTAATTGCTCCTGCCAATTTTCTTAATGCTTGTGACATAAGTCTTGCTTGCAATCCCATATGTGAGTCACCCATATCACCATCGATTTCAGCCTTTGGAACCAATGCTGCTACAGAGTCTACTACAATAACATCCAAAGCTCCACTTCTTACTAAGCTTTCCGTTATTTCTAACGCTTGTTCTCCTGTGTCTGGTTGAGATACAATTAAGTTATCAATATCTACACCTAATTTTTTTGCATAAACTGGATCTAATGCATGTTCTGCATCAATAAATGCTGCTTCTCCTCCCATTTTTTGTGCTTCTGCAATGATATGTAATGCTAATGTTGTTTTACCTGAAGATTCTGGTCCAAATACTTCTATAATTCTTCCTCTAGGTACTCCACCTATTCCTAGTGCGATATCTAGGCTTAAAGCACCTGTTGGAATTGCCTCTATTTCCATTGCTTTAAATTCTCCTAATTTCATAACAGAACCTTTACCAAATTGTTTTTCTATTTGACTCATTGCTGCTTCTAGTGCCTTCTTTTTTTCTGCATTCTCACTCATAATTTTCCTCCTCATTCTTTTGAACTTTTGTTTGATATTGTTATTATATATCAAAAATTTGTTTTGTCAATACTTATTTTTAAATTTTTTTATTGTATAGGAAAAATCGACTTTTCTCTTAACCAAATTTAGATTTTTCCATATACAATAAGATTGCGCTTCTTATCTATACCATGTTTCTATTCCACAAAATGGATTAAACCAATTGGAATTCATTTCTCCCACCAATTCTGTATTATACGCTATTGTATATTTATTGGTATATAAACTAATATATGGTATATCTGTTTTATAAATTTCTGCAAGTCTTGCATAATCATTTTTTATGATTTCTTCATCTGTTGTGTTTTTTATTTCATTCATTAAATTGGTAACTTCTTCATTTGTATAATTTGCTAAATTATTTTCTCCAAAAAATAAAGACATATCTGGATTTGGTGATAAATTCATACTACATAGAATCATATCATATGATTTATTTTGTATTGCAAGATTATATTGTTCATCAGAATATTGTTGAACATTAATTCGAATTCCTTGGCTTGCTAACTGTGTTTTTATGTTCTCTGCTACAGATATTTGTGTACTATTTGAAGCTTTTACAATGAGATTTAACTCTATTCTTTGTGTTCTACGACTTATTGTTTTTTGCCAATAATTATTTCTATAGCTCCATCCATTTTCTGTTAAAAGTTGATTTGCCTGTTCAGGATTATATCCAGAACTTGCATCTTGCTCTTGATATACCCATGACCCAAAATCTAGTGGAAAACTTGAAGTATAATATTTATTTTGAAAAACATTTGAGACAATATTATTTCTATCTATTGAATAAGATATAGCTCTTCTAACTTCCTGATTTGCTAATAAAGTATTTTGTGTATTCAAAACCAAGAAATCATGTTCCCTTCCTTTTATCTCTTTAGTACTATATCCCATTGTTCCAATATAATCTTGGATATTAATATTGTTTGTGCAAACCATATCTACATTTCCCAATTTAAAAGCATTGTATAATTCTCCTACTGAATCATATACATTAACCGTAATTTCCTCTAAAGATAATTCTGTATCTCTATCCCACCAATTGGTGTTTGGCGTTAGCGTAATATAGTTTTCCTGTACACTTTCTACCTTATATTTTCCTGTTCCTACTGGCACAATTCCTGTATTATAATAATCTTGCGTATCATAAAATGTTTTCGATAATATTGGAAATGTCAAATAATATTCAAAAAATGGAATTTCTTGATCTAGATACATTTTTACTGTATAATCATCTACAATTTCTAACATTGTAACATGTTCTAAATTACTTGAATATATGGAAGCATTTTCTTTTAATTTATCATAAGTAAATTGTACATCTGCTGATGTAAATCTTTCTCCATTTGACCATTTTACATTTTCTCTTAATTTGACAATATAGGTTGTTGCATCTTGTTTTGCCCATTCTGTAGCTAACACTGGTGTTGCTTTATAATCTGAAGATATATCTACCAATGGTTCATAGATTAGTTTTGTAATATCTTGTACATTTTTATTGTTTGTTAACAATGGATTTAATGTATCACATTGTGCAATTCCTAATCGAATTTGTCTTATAATCTCTTCCTCTGTGCTTGTGGTTTCTTCTTCTGTCTCTTGTTCTTTTTCATTATTTCTTATGACAAAAAATGAAATAATAACAATGATAATAACAAATATAATAAATATATATTTAAAAATATTAGATTTCATATCTCACCTCTACCTTAAGTTATTTCATCTAACTCTTACAATGAATTGATTTCTTCTTCTGTTAATTCTGTTATTTTTTGAATCATCTGCATATCTATCCCTTGTTCCTTCATTTTTTTTGCTATTTCTTTTCTTTCTTCTTTTTTCCCTTCTTTTTTCCCTTGTTTTATTCCTTTTTCTATTCCCTGATTATAACCAAATCTTTCTACTGCTTTTTCATCTCTTATAGCTTTTAATCTCAATTCTGCCAAAATTTGCATTTTCTCATCTTCACTCATAACTTCAAGTTTTTCTTTTGCTTCTTTCATCTCTTCATTTTCTTTCATATATTCCCCCACCTTTTTACTTTCTGGATTTTCTATGAAATTCAACCATTTAATTAATTCTTGTCCTTCTTCTTTTTTTTCTATTTTATATATTTTAGGTATCTCTATTATATGTAACTCCAAATGTTCTGTCAAGATGATTTGTCTTTCATCTTCTTCTATTATTTTCCATTTACTATGATATTTTAGTCCTTTTAATCTTTTTATTTCAAAATTTACTATTAATATTCCTATTGTCTTTTTTAACTCCACATAATCATCACTCTCTTTTAAATTTTTTCCATAAATTCTTGACCAATAATACAGAATCCTTTCTATTAATCTATCTTTTTCTACCATTTGCATTTCTACATTACAATATTCTTCTTGATTAATTCTCACTAATACATCTAATATTCCCATTTTATCTCCTGGATTTTCTCTCCTTAATACTATATTTCTGGTTAAGTCTACCTCTTCTAGTTTCTTATCCAATATGGCTTCTAAAAATTTTTTGGTAATTCTTTCACTTCCTACTTCTCCAAATAATGCTTGAAATACAACATCCAATTTAAGAGATAATAATTTTGTTTTTTCTTTTGTAGATTTGATTTCTTTTTGCTTCATGTAATTCCTCCTTATTAATCATTTATAATTACTTATAATTAAATTGCCTTTTAGAATTTATCAGATTTAAATTTTAAAATATACAATACGAGATTTATAAATTATTAAATTAAACTATTAAATTTAAAATTTTAATATAGAATAAATGAAATTGAAAATATAAAAAATAATAAATATAAAAAAATTATAAATATAAAAACATAAAACATATAAAAACATAATGACTATTATAAATGGTTTTATACCAATTCCTATTTTATTAGATAATACTTATACTTTTTCATCATGGAATTTTTAGAAATAAACTTTTGATTTAATCTTTTTTGAATTTAATTATAAATAATTATGTTAATAATATATCATATTGTTTTATAAATATCAACTTTATTTTTTAAGTTTCCGTATTTTGCTCTGAAATGTCGCATAGACAAACGAACTCTATGCGACATTACATATGAAATTTTCTTATAACTGCTTCTTTCACATCTCTTGCTGAAAGGATAATCGTTAATATAAAATTCACAATAGAAATACCAATAGCAACATAACTTAAAATATAATTATCAATTAATTCTTCTTGTATAAAATAAATTGGTATCAAACTATATATACAAATAATCAATTGATATATGGCATATCTTACATATTTCCTATGACTAACTATGGTCAATACTAACATCGTCACATTGGCTATCATGATAATAATGGGAATTGAAATTTCCAAAGACCAACCTTTAAATCCTAGGTTATAATCTATATATGTCGTTAAAAGTGAAATGGCGATTGCTTGTATCATGACATGCCCTGCAATATTCGTTCTTTTATTGATAGAATATCTAACAGTTATCCAAATATAGATAATTCCACTATTAGCAAGTGCCGCCCAATGTACTTCAGGTGTTGTTCGCTTGTTGATAATTGTTAATATTATCGCAATTATCAATGAAACACCTAATAATATTTTTATCAATAAATTACTTTTTTTACTACTTAATTTTTTAGGATATAACATAAGTAATTCCTTTCTTATTTATCTCTTTCACCCTTATAGCTTTTCACTATTTTTAATATCTAAAATTTCATTGCTTTCTATTTTTACATGAATGTTTTTTTCTGTTAAAAATTTATAAAATGCTTTTTCTATACTACAGTCATCTAAAATGGATGTAAAGGTAAATACAATATGATTTTCAAATGAACATGCAGAACATTTAATTTTTTCTACTGGTTCAGGTGCAATTAACATGAGAAAATCTTCTATATATTCTTGATACTTACCGATAATACCAATTCTTCCAATATTCGAAAATGTCGTTGTTGTATATTTTCGAATTTCTATATAACTTAATCTAACAATCGGCTTTTTTAATACTAATGGTATCATTTTTATAAATAGATTTGTCCCTAGTTTTACATTTCCAGACATCGTTTTTTGAATCTCTTCTGGAGTTAATTTTCTTTCAAAATCTTTTTTTACAAATTCTAATATTTTATCAAATGCATCCAAATGATCTTTTTTCATTTGCGCTTCTACCGTTATATATGAAAAAAAATTAGAAATTGTATTTGAAGGAAAATATTTTTTTAAATTGACTGGTATACATACTTTTATTGGCTTTTTTCCTTTGTTTTTTAAATAATTAGCTTGATAGATAGCATATATTAAAACTGCTGTTAGATATTGTGTAATTGTTGCATTATGGCTTTTTGCTTCTTGTTTTAATTCTTGTAAATCAATGATTTCATGTATGGCTGAAATGGCACCTAACTTTATTTTTCTTCCTGCTAATTTATATGCTTTTTTTGATGAATTATTTCCTTTTGCTTTCTTATTATAATTTTTTATGTAGCTATCTTCTGTTGATAAGTCAAATTTTCTTTTAATTCTTAATTCTTCTTGGAATTGCTCTTTATGTGATAATTCTATATAGTTATAGACAATTTCTCTAAAAAACATAATTCCACTATTTCCATCTGTTAAGGAATGAAATATATCAATATTAATCTTTTTATCAAAATAGGTAACTTTAAATAAGTATTGATTATTTTCTTTTGGTTCTATATATTTACAAGGATATTCTTTTTCTTGTTCTACAATTGGTTTTTTGGGATTATATTCTAGATAATTCCAAAAAAATCCATTTTTTAATCGCACTCTAAAAAATTCATATTGTTCTAATGCTTTTTCTACTGCTATTTTTAATATATCTGGTTGTATTGTCTCTTTTAAAACAGCAGATAATCTAAAAACCGTACTATACTTTTTTCCAGCAGATATGGGAAATATTTTTGCAGAATTGTCCAATCTTCTCCAATATAATTTCTCTTTTTTATCACTCATATTTACTACCCTTCCTCTCCAAAGGCTCACGCATTTACTTTTTTTCTTAACTATCTTTTAATTCTTTTATAACATCATTATATGCTTGCTTTGAGACTTCTTCCTCAGAATTATAATCAATTATCCAAATATGTTTTGCATTTTTATATTCTTTAATTTCTACATCTCCATTTACACTATCTGCTTTTTCTTTTAACAAATGACAATCTGGATTCAATATATCCTCTGTTCCAATAAATATTTTTATATTTTGAAGTGTAGATATATCTCCATCAATTGGATTTACCAAATAACTGTTGATTCCATCATTTCCTGCATAAGCAATACCTGCTAATCTTAATGCCTCTTTATTTAAAACGGTATCTCTTTTTTCTATTTCTTGTATATCTTCATTTTCCAATCTTACATCAAGCCATGGAGAAATTAAAATTGTTTTTACAGGAAGTGCTTCCATTTCTTCTGCCATTTTTTCATATAATCCAAGTGCTAAACCTCCTCCTGCTGAATCTCCCATTAGAATTACATTTTCACTTCCGACTGTTTCTGCAATTTCTTTATATAATGGCTCTACCATATTGTATACATCTTGATAATGATATTTTGGTGTCAATGGATAATCTGGCATAATGACAGTATATCCTGTATCTTTTACGATATCTTCTAAAAATGTCCAATGATTTTGTGTTGCTTCTGCCACATAAGATCCTCCATGAAAATATACTATAAATTTTTGATTATCACTTTCTTCAACATTCTTTTTGGTAACTGTAAATACATTTCTTTCCATATATGTATATGTATGTATTTCACACTCTTCTATTATCTGTCTTGGTTCCTTTGTTTGAATATCTGTATTAAAAAAATAGGCTATTGTTAAAGCTAAAATGCAAAGACATAAAGCCATAATTCCCACAAGTATTCTTAGTATGATTGTTTCTTTCATTCTTTTCACCTTTTCCTTTTGTTATTGTTTTTCTTACATAATGAACTTAAACTTTTTATAAGTGATATTTTATCATATATCTTATTGTTTATACAAGCATTTTTATATTTATCAGCAAATAAGAACCTGACCCGACATAGAAATCCAAAATTGCAATCAATTTTCCCAGAACCTTGTTGTTTAAAACAATAAAGAAAGAGTATACTTGGCTTAAATAATACTCTTTCTTTTGCTTTTTTACACAAAAAACAGCTATACCAAAAATATAGCTATTTTTTCTTTTAATTATGCTCTTGGATGTGCTTTTTTATAAATATCTCTTAACCCTTCATCTTGAAATTGCATATATACTTGTGTAGAAGATATATCTGAATGTCCAAGCATTGTTTGAATTGCTTTTAAATCTGCGCCATTTTGTAATAAATGTGTTGCAAATGAATGTCTTAATACATGTGGTGTAATATCTTTTGTAATATGTGCTTGTTCTTTATAATATTTTATAATCTTCCAGAATCCTTGTCTTGTAAGTCTTCCTCCATTTACGTTAACAAATAAAGCTTTTTCATCTTCATTTTTTATTAAAATTCCTCTTGCCTCTTCAATATATTGCTTTAAAGCTTTTAATGACATTGAGCCTAATGGGATAATTCTTTGTTTAGTGCCATTTTTGCAAATAACATAAGCTTCTTCTAAGTTAACATCATCTATATTTAAAGAAATAATTTCTGTTACTCTCATTCCTGTAGCATAAGCAAATTCTAACATTGCTTTATCTCTGATTCCTTTTAAATCAACATTATCTGGTTGTTTTAACAATAATTCTACTTCTTTTGCTGTCAATACATTTGGTGTTCTTTTCTCTATTTTTGGAGATTGAATATTGGCTGTTGGATCTACCTTTATCTTTTTGTTTTTTAATATAAATTGATAGAAAGAACGAATTGACGCAATACATCTAGAAATACTTGATGCTTTTTTCCCTTGCTCTTGTAAGCCTTTAATGTAATCTTTCATATCTTCTTCTTTTACTCTATTATAGTGAATTCCTTTTTCCTCTAAATATTTTCTAAATTGCTTCAAATCTCTTTTGTATGATTGTAATGTATTATCTGATAATTTCTTATCATTCTCTAAAAAGTTAAAAAAGAATTTTAGTTGTCTTTCCATTTTTTTCCCCTACCTCTATATTTTTTTGATTGTATTTACATAAACTATATATGTTATATCAAACTATTAAAAAAAAGTAAATACATTTTTTGATATTTTTTAAAAATATTTGATAACTAGTTTCAATATATTAGTAGACATAAATATTTCTATTACAGATGCAATGACTAATACAATTAACATAATTATTGAAAATACAGTATGTCTTAATATCTCTATTTTTACATTTTCCTTTGTTTTATCTTTTACAATGGATTTATATAATTTTATTCCACTTACTGCTAATGCCAAAATCGCAGGAATCAATAAAATGTTTTGTAGCAATAGAGCTATTAATACAAAGCTAATTCCCTTTCCTAATCCCATAATCGTAATACATAATGAAATCGTATACCCTAGGCAAAATCCTCGATATAAGATAATAGCAAATACAATGGGAATTCCAATAACCGTTGTTCCAAAAAACCAAATAACAATTGCTAATCCTATATTTTGTATCATTGAATTTTTTAGTAATTCTATACTGTTTACACTTTCTAAGCCTTTGAATTTTTCTATAAACTGGTTTAAATAATTGGTTATTTCTATCTTCGGTGTTTCTTGCAAATGATTAATAAAAAAGACACCACTAAATATTCCAATAGCAAATATCAAAAAAATAATCATATATTCTTTTTTATTGTTTATCACATGTTCTTTTATTATTTTTAATACTCTAAGTTGTTTCTTTTCTCTCATAAAAATCTCCTTATCGTTTATACATAATGTGTATTCGATAAGAAGATTTATAGAACTATTTTTTTATTTTTCATTTTAACTATACTAACAAAATTTTTCTATCTTGAAATACTCAAACTACACAACTTTTCCATAGTTTCCACCACCGCCAGATTGTACTTTACATTCTCCATTTCTAGCTCTTTCAATTGTGTCTGCAATTTTTTCTCCAACAACTGCTTCTATATCATCTTTTGACAATTTATGAAGAATATTCATTTCTGTATCAAAATTATCTAATAATTTGGTAATTGTTTTTCCTCCTACCCCTGGAATAAATCCTAAAGGAATTTGGTATACATATGGTGGTCTATTTTCTGGACTCTTAGATTCCTGTTTATCACGAATTAATTCAATTCTGTCAAAAACACCAAATGTCACATTTTTCCCGCCACAATATGGACAAACATCTACAGGTTCTTTGGTTTCTATTGCCTTTTCGCAATCATCACAATACGTTCTATGATATTTTCCAAGTTTTGGATCTAATCCATAATTTGCAATTACTTTTCTTCCATCTTCATTTTTTAATGCTTTTACAATTTCTTTAAATGAAATATCTTCTACTTGCATTTTATTATATTCTCTTGCAATTTTTGGCAAAGAATGGGCATCTGAATTTGTAACAAATGTCTTATTCTCTAATTCTGAAATCATATCTGCTAAGTATGTATCTGAACTTAAGCCCAATTCTACTGCAAATATCTTATTATATTTTTCTTTAAATATATATTGTAATCTATCCGTGCAATTTCCATAATAACTTTTAAATGGTGTAAAGATATGAGCAGGTATCAAAATTCCATTGTATCTTTCTACCATATCAATTAAATCATATCCTGATAAGTCTGACCTTTGTGTGCTTAATGTAATATTTTTTAAATGATGACTTAGCTCATTTGAAAATCCTTTAATATCTGTGAGATGTGGAAAGAAACAAATATTATGTGCCGCCCCTTTTTTTCCATTTCTTCCTTCTTCTGAAGTTTCTACTTCACTTCCTAAAAGGATGCAAACTTTATCTTTATAGATAATCCCTCCATCTTTTAATTCATATGCATCACCTGTTTTTAAGAAGTTCTCTATATCTTCTATCACATATGGTGATGCACAATCAATAATACCTACGACATTAATCCCTTTTCTTTCCGCACATTCTTTTGCAATGTTTGCAAAATTCAAAGATCTCGCTGCTGTTATTTTGATTGGTTTTCCATTTTCGCTTCTTCCTATGTGTACATGTAAATCTGCAAATATTTCGTACATTTTAATACCTCTTTTCTAAAAAGGGAATTTGGGGACGGACTCATTTTTCCCTTTTTTTATTTGAATTTTAGTTACTTTTTTAATATCACATAAAAAGGGAAAAATGAGTCCGTCCCCAAATTCCCTTTTTCATTTAATTTTCATTTTTTAATTTTTCACCTTGCATATTTTCTTCTGCTATATGTGCCATTATCTTTCTTGTTGTCTCTTCGCTAAATAGTGGTCTGTTAGCATCTTTAAGCATTTCACCTTTCACTTTTTCTCTATAGTTTTCTAATGCTTTATCTATTCTAGGCTCATATTCATAACATACTTTTTTCATAAATGTTTTTATACTTTCTGATTCATTATGTATTTTAACTAGTCGTCTTAAAGATTTCATTGATGTTAAATCACTTAGTTCTATTTGCTCCATCATTTGGACAAATTCTCCAAATGTATGCAGAAATCGATTATATTGGTCTTTTAAATTTCTATGTTCTAATAGCACCATAGCTTCATCTGGTTGAAATCCTATTCTTTCTGGTCTATCTAATAACATTCCTCCAAATTGATCAACCAATTCCAAAACATCGCTTTCTCTTTCTCTTGGGTTACTATTACTATATCGATTTACTTCTTCACATATCTTACAAAATCTTGTATCAAATCCTAAAGTTAATAAATAGTCTGCGCCTTCTTTAGCATATGAATGAATCTTTTCTAAATCTTGTGCATTATCTACTTTTTTACAATTACATAATAGACAAGCAGTTACAATTAAATTTTTATCAACATCTACTTTCATATAATCTACAAACATTCTTGCAATTTCTGTTTTAAATATAACAGATTTGTCAAAAAATATTCTTGTTTTTTTTGCTAAATAGTATGTGATTTCCATTTTAGAAGCCATATCTTGTTCATCTAAAATGTAATTAGCAAATGTATCCATATGCTTCCTCCTTCGTTAAATACTCATACAATTTTATTATATATGAATGAAAAACTTTTTTCAACATTTTTTTTGAATGTAACAGAAATGTAATAAAAGTTTTTCATATTTCCTGTAACATATTTTTTCATTGTTCAAAAGTTAAGCGAGTGAAGTTATGTCAATTTAGGTTTGTTTTTTTTTACAATATATAGTATAATATTGCTTGAAAATATAAATTTATGAGGTAAGTTATGAAACATGTGAAATTGATATCCCATAATGAAAAAGAAACATTAGATTTTGGAAAAACATTAGCTAGTTTCTTAAATAAAGGAGATACTGTTGTTTTAACAGGAGAATTAGGTTCAGGGAAAACGAAATTAACAGAAGGGATTTTGACATATTATGGATTAGAAGATGAAATCTCTAGTCCTACATTTACAATTGTCAATGAATATATAAAGAATGATATAAAAATTTTTCACTTTGATGTATATCGTTTAGAAGATTCTTCTGAGTTTTACGCCATTGGCGGAGAGGAATACTTTAATAATGGAATTTGTATTATTGAATGGGGTGAAATTATTCAAGATGCCCTTCCAGAAGACTATATACATATTCAATTTGAAAGAAATGATAATGATGAGAATACTAGAATTTTAAATATCACTTCTTATGGTGAAAAATATGATGAATTATTAAATAAGTTGGAGGATTAAATTGAAAGTATTAAGTATGGAAACTTCTAGCAAAATATGTAGTGTTGCAATATTAGAAGATAAAAATTTAATTAAAAAAATAGAATTGAATAATGGATTAACCCATTCAGAAAGTTTAATGCCATTAATAAAACAAATATTAGAAGAAACCAATTTAACTTTATCTCAAATGGATTTATTGGTTTGTGATATTGGTCCTGGTTCTTTTACTGGTATTCGTATTGGAGTTGCTACTGTTAAAGCTTTTTCCGATAGTTTGGATATTCCTGCTGTTGGTGTTTCTTCTCTTGAAGGATTGGCTTATTCTATAAAAACAGATGGTATTATTTGTAGTATGATTGATTGTAAAAATGATAATTGTTATTATGCAGTATATCAATTGAAAAATGACCAATATACTTTATTGGAAAGTCCTAAAGCCGATAGTGTTGAAAATTGTTTGACCTTTTTAAATTACAAATATCAAAATTCAACTATTACTTTTGTAGGAGACGCTTGTGAAGTATATAAGGACAAGATTGAAACAGCTTCGCCTAATTTTGTTTTATCTGACAATGATAACTTGGATACTGTTGATGTCTATTACTTAGGAATTGCTGGAATCCATAAATATACCCAATTAGGCAAAGATAAAAATCTTCTTCCTCTGTATTTAAAAAAGCCTCAAGCACAAAGACAATTAGAAGGAAAAAATATTGTCATTGAGAATATGAAAATTTCTGATTTAGACAATTTAGATATTTCTGATTTTGATGATTTCTGGAATATGGATATTCTAAAAGATGAATTAACTAGTGAAACTTCTCAGTTTGTTTGTGCAAAATATGAAAACAAAATCGTCGGATTTGCTGGAATAAAAATTGTATTAGACGAAGCTGACATTATGAATATTGCTGTAAAAAAAGATTATAGAAGGCAAGGGATTGCTACTTTACTATTAAATCATATCCTTACTATTTGTAAAGAAAAAGGTATTAAAATAATTCATCTTGAAGTCAATGAAGAAAATTTTTCTGCTATTTCTTTATATCAAAAATTGGGTTTTAAAGAATGTGGCAGAAGGAAACAATATTATGATAACAAATATGATGCAATTCTTATGAAAAAATAAACTTTTTGCGCAATTAAGGGATTTTGGGGACGGACTCATTTTTCCCTTTTTCGAATTGATAAAAACAAAAAATATAGAATATAAAAAAATGAAACAGTTTTGCGTATCTAAATTTGAATTTAGAAATTCTAAAATAAAAAAGTGAGGACTGCTCATTTTGCTTATGCTTTACAGTAACAATGAGAGAGGCTCACTTTTTTATTAAAGAATTTCTATGAAAATTTAGCTTATACAAAATTGTGTAATGACTTTATATTCTATATTTTTTAAATGTCTTACAATATAAAAAAGGGAAAAATGAGTCCGTCCCCAAAATCCCTTAAACATATTTTTCTACTAATACGACTGTTCTTCCACTTCTGGTTGTTCCTGTGAATTCTTTTATGATAAATCTGCCTTTTCCTCTAATGGTTATGATGTCACCACATTTTACTTGTTTTGAATTTTTTGTTTCATTTTGTCCATTCACAAATACTCTTTCTTGAGCAATGATTTCTGAGGCTTTACTTCTAGAGGTTCTTGCTAGGTCTGATACAATATTATCTAATCGTAATGATGGAACAATAATACTAACTTCTTCTATTTTTATTTCTAATTTTCTTACATTTTGTATATTTTCGATTTCTATTTTTGCATTTTCAAATCTAGTAAGAGATGGTAATTGTGTTTTTAACACTTCTGCAAAATCACTGATAGTTATGATATCTGCACCTTCTTCTCCCACAAGAATATCTCCTACTTTTTCTCTTTTTAATCCTAATTTTACAATTCCGCCTAAGTAGTTTCTATGCGAATATTTTCCTTTCTCTTCTTCTGGCAATTGTATTCTCACTACTTTTAAAATCTTGTCATAGTTTTTTTCTAACATGTTATCATCAAATTTTTCAGGATAAGTAATTAATACCTTTCTTTCCGCATCTTTATATCCACCATATAATTTAAAATTTTGAAATTGAATTTTTCTTAAAAAGTTTTCTACTAAAGATACTTGATACATATCTAAAAAATCTGTATATTCAAGCTTTTCTCTTTTTGATGATATTTCGATTTTGTCTAATACTTGTGATAAACATAATTTATCTTCTTGCTTTTTATAATCTTTTAACAGTTCTTGTTTATTCATTTATGTTTCATCTCTCCTATCTCTTCTGCTTTTACCTCTTTATGATTCTCTTCATTCTCATTTATTTTTTCTTCTTTATTGGTGTTTTGTTGTTCTCTTAACTCCTTTTTTCTATCAATCTTCTCTTCTGTAAATTTGTCTACCATATGTTTTTGTATATCTTCTACAATAGACTCCTCGTCCAAACCATATATTTTCTCTAACTCATCAACACTTCCATGTTGAATAAACTTATCTGGATAAGCATAGACTTTTACTTCTATATCTTCCATACGATTATCAACTATCAATTCTTTTATAGCTGTACCTAAACCATTAATAATTGTTCCATCTTCTATCGTAACCACTTTTTTTGTTTTGCTTATAGAGTTCTTTATTGTTTCTACATCCAATGGTTTTAAAAATCTAACATTGATCACTTCTGCATCTATATTCCTATTTTGAAGTTTTTTTGCAATTTTTATTCCTCTTGATACTGTTTTTCCAATTGTCAATATAGATATATCTTTTCCTTCTTTTAAGATTTCTGCTTTTCCTTCTTCTATGTTTTCATGTTTTTCAATTGGTTCTTTATCTTCTCCACCTCTTGGATATCGTATCACGACTGGCTTTTTCAAATCTACTGCAAATGCTAACATATCTTCTAATTCTTGAAAATCTTTTGGTGCCAAAATCGTTAAATTAGGAACTAATCTAAAAAATGCCATGTCCAAGGTTCCTTGATGAGTTTCTCCATCTGCTCCGACAATACCTGCTCTATCCACACACATAATCACTGGCAAATTTTGAAGGGCAATATCATGAATGACTTGGTCATATCCTCTTTGATAAAATGATGAATAGATAGGAACAACTGGTATCATTCCATCAATTGCCATTCCTGCTGCTAAGCCTAATGCATGTTGTTCTGCAATTCCGATATCAAAAAATCTATCTGGAAATTCTTCACTAAATCTTGTAAGACCTGTTCCATCTTTCATAGAAGCTGTAATGGCTACAATCTTTTCATTCTTCTTTGCTAACTCTACTAACTTATCTCCAAATACTTTGGAATAATCTTTTCCCTTTTCTTTCTTACTTTTTCCTGTTTCAATACAAAAAGGTCCAGTGGCATGAAATTTATCCGGATTTTTTTCTGCAATCTCATATCCTTTCCCTTTTTTGGTTAATACATGAATTAATACAGGGTTATCAATTTGCTTACTTAAAGTTAATATACTTTGTAATTCTTCTAAGTTATGTCCATCTACTGGTCCTAAATAGGTAAACCCAATATCTTCAAAAAACATTTTTGGTATAATTAATTGTTTAATACTTCTTTTTATGATTTGCACCATTTTGACAATTGGTTTTCCGATAACCGGTATTTTGCCAATTCTTTTTTTCATAATGACATTTGATCTTGTATACATCTTTTTAGTTCTTAACTTACTTAGTAGCATATTTAGTCCACCAATATTTGGTGAAATACTCATCTCATTATCATTTAAGATAATCGTCATTTTTGTTTTACTATATCCCACATCATTTAATGCTTCTAATGCCATTCCACCTGTTAAAGCACCATCACCAATCACAGCTAATACTGAATAGTTTTCTCCTTTCAAATCTCTTGCTCTTGCCATTCCTAAAGCAGCTGATATAGAGGTACTGCTATGTCCTGTATTAAAAAAATCATACTCTGATTCATTTGTTTTAGGAAAACCTGCAATGCCATTTAATGTTCTTAATGTTTTTAATTTTTCTCTTCTTCCTGTTAAAATTTTATGTACATATGTTTGATGTCCTACGTCCCATACAATTTTATCTTTTTTAAAATCAAATACATTATGTAATGCTAATGTCAATTCTACTACTCCTAAATTTGAAGCTAAATGTCCACCATTTTTTGACACAATTTCTAGTATATATTTTCTAATTTCTTCCGCTAATTTTTGCTCTTCTAAGATACTTAATTTCTTCAAATCCTCTGGAGAGTTTATATTCTCTAACATGTTATCACCTTTTTTATTCTAATTTGCATGTTACATTTTATCACATTTTTTTAATTTTTTCTACAAATTTGTTGTATTTTTTATTTCTTGTGTTACAATATATATTGAAATAAATTTATGGGAGGATTACGTATGAAAAAAAGTGTTTTAATTACCTTATTTTTAATTCTAATTTTAGTTGCAAATGTTTCTTTAGCCTCTTATGATACTGTTACAATGACAGTAGTTGAAGAACCTGTTTGTACGATAGAAATTGGAGAAAATTCAAGTTTTGAGAAAAGATTGGTTGAAAAAAATTTAAATAATAAAGAAGTTACCCTTCAATTACAAGTAACCAATGAAGAAGCTTCTTTGCAACCAACAGGTGAAATTATGTTAGTAATTGATAACTCACAAAGTATGGAAGAAATCGTTGAAGGAACAACTACCAGAGAAGATTTAGTTATTGAATCTGCCAATACTTTAGTTAATACCATTTTAGAGGGAAATGACAATTTACAAGTTGGTGTTGTTAGTTTTTCAACAAATGTCGAAGTTTCTAAAGAAGGAACCATTGAAGATGCTAATTTAGTTTCTGAATTATCTTCTGATCCACAAGCATTGGTATCTGCCATTTCAAACATTCAATATACTGGACCTAGAACAGATTTACAATCTGGATTAAGTTTAGCAACTCAATATTTTACAGAAGAAGATAATAACAAATACATTATTGTTTTAACAGATGGTGTTCCAAATGTTGCTTTAGACTATGATGGTACTTATTTTTCAGATGATGTCATTAATAAAACCAACGCAGAACTACAATCTTTAGGAACTGCTGGATATAATGTCATCACAATGCTTACAGGTATTTCTAATCCTGATGAAACTCCTGGAACAAGAGATGATGATAAAACATATGCAGATATTATTGAAGAAGTTTTCGGTACAGAAGAAAATCCAACAGTTGGTAAATTCTATTATATACAAGATAGCGAAATTGAACAAACCATTACGAATGATATTTATAATGATTTATTACCAATTGAGCAGGTTCTAACAGATATTGTTGTTACAGACTATTTCCCACAAGAAATCATTGATAACTTTGAATTTGCTTATGTTTCAGAACCAAGTATCGGAACCATCTCAACTGATGTAGATACTGAAAATAATTCTATTACATGGACAATTTCTGAATTACAACCAGGAGAGACAGCTACTGTTCAATATACTTTAAGTTTAAAAGAAGATTTTGATAGTAGTATCGTTGGTGAACTTTTAGATACAAATGAAAGAGTAGATATTACTTACACAAACTTAAATGGTGAAACTATAGAAGATACTTCTGATGTAACACCTAAATTAAGACTTACAGAACCACCTGTTAAATTACCAGCAGCTGGTACACCTATTATGATTGCTTTATTTGTAGTCGTTGTTGGAGTAATCATTTATTCATTTGTTAGATTTAATACTTTAAATAGAAATATGAAACATTAATAAAATAAAAAAATCTTAGGGTATTTTGCTCTAAGATTTTTATTTTAACCTATTTTTTATTTAATATTGCCTTTATATGATTTCTTATTTTTACAAACCAAGATGGTTTATATGGAATGATTGTTACTTCATTTTTTATTGGTTCTTGCTTTTTCTGTTTTTCTTTTTTAAATAGTTGATCTACATTATATCTTTCTTTTAAATTATTTTGATATATTTGTTCATTTTTCTTTAATGTAAAAATCATTTTCTTCTTTTCTTTTTCATCACATAAATAATTAATATACAACATTGTTAATATGGCTCTTGTTTTTGGTTTTAATTCCATCTCTTGTATTTTTTTATGGTGATCTATATTGGGTTTATATGTAGTTGATTGATTTCTTTCCCAAAATGCAAGTAATGTTTGGGGTATTTTTTCTATCATTTCATTGTCAGAATATTTTAATATTTCTAATACCTCTACAATCGATTCTCTATATTCTTGACTAACCATGTTTTATTTTTCCTCCCAACTTCTATCCTCTTTTTGATTATGTAATTCTTCTAATCCTTCTGTTGTTTCTCTCATTACTTCAGCTATATTACCATATCGTTCCTGTGCCGCCACTTCATAAAATTCTTCTTTTTTATGTCTAAAATCTACTGTTTTAAAATCCCTATCAAGAAAAGGAAATTTTTCATATCCGATAACGTTTTAATATATTAGAATTCGCTTTATATCGTTCTCTATATACCTCTTTTTCTTCCTCTTCAAATAATATGTCTAATAATATTTCTAATTTCTCTTTTTCAGGAATATCTTCTTCTAACCTTTCTTTTAATTCTAATTGTTGTCTTTCTTCTTCATTGATATTACTTTTTTGCTCAAATTCTGCTAATTTCTCTGCTCTTTGCACAAGTCTTCCAAATAATTTTATATTTTCAATCCAAACATCTGGATTAATTATTCCATTTGCGACTCTAAATTCAATTGTATTTTTTTGATTATTAATATTTAATAAATTCAAACTTCTTTCTTTATTGTTTTGCATCTTTTGTAAACTACTGATAAATGTTTGTAAATCTTGTTCATCATTTAATTCTATACTACCTTTTTCAATTGCTTGATTTATTTTATATGATATAGGTTCTGCATGATTACTAGTTCCTCCTCTTGGTATGCTTCCTGGCTCATTCGTGATAATATACATGATTCTTTCTGTATTTCCCCATATTTCAAGTAAATTTGCATATGCTTCTTTACTTTTTAAATATTCTGCTCCTATATGAACATGTGCACCACATTTTTCATTTGCCTCTTGACCTGCTTGTCTTAACATCTCACATGCCATATAAATTTCTTCTACATCTTTTTTCGTATCTGTTAATATAGGAGAAACCACTTCTAATCCAAATTCGTCAGACAAACTTTCATCGTTCTTTGTTTCCCATTTTCTTTCTTCCTTTTTATCTTTACTTTTTAGAAAACTTTTTAATTTTCTTAATAATTCTGCTCTTTCTCCTTCAGATTCAATCTCGATTCCTATTGTCATTTGTTTATCTAGCCCAATTTGTTTATATGTCCTTTTAAACTTTAAAAAATTTTCTTTTAAACTTTTGGTATCTTGAAAAGAGATTTTTACAAGAAGTTGATTATCTTTATCCAATAGTTCTTGTAATTTTTCTGATTTTATTTCATCATCTTTTAATGATGCAATGACCAAAGCTCTGTTTGACTCTTCTTTGACCAATTCTTCTATTTTTTCTAATTTATATGTATCATCTTCTATACTCATAAGCACTTTTGTAATGACTTCTTGGTCTTTTGCTTTTTTTAGATAATTCTTCTTTATTTCATCATCTTCAACGGAGTCTATGATTTCTTCCTTATATTGAAAAAGATGTGACTTAAAATCTTCTAAATGTTCTAACCTTCTTTCAGGTGATAAAGTTAAAATGATTTCTAGTCGGAATGTAGCATTTCTTATATGTTTCTTCATTGCTGCAATTTTTTTGTCATCATCTTGTATTGTAAGAATAATTTGAAATTTTTTATACTCTATACTTAGTTCATTACCTTCAATACTATCTAATTCTTGTATTTTTTCTTCATCCATTTAATTCCTTCCTTTTATCCTCTAAGTATTTTTGCATAACTTCATTTGCAAATTTGTTCAGTATTATATAATTTCCTTTTTTAGGTTTTTGTTTCATATATTTGCCAAATATATTAGCATTTATTTCTTCTAATAAAACGAATTTGTTATACATTAACATAGATAATATATATGTATATTCATCATTAATAACAAATTTATTTTTCAATCCTATTGCAGATACAGTTTCTTCTTTGTCTATTGTTACTATTTTCACATTTTCTTTAACCGTATTGGCTATTGCTCTTTTCTCTATTTCTTTTATTTTCTCTTCTTTGGACATCTTATTATAATTAGAATGTATAAAATCGTTAACCAATTCTTGCATATTATCAAATTGATAGTCTTTTTCTCCTTCTATCACAATTAGATTTTTCATATAGTTCTCCTATTCTCTTTTTGGATTCTAAAGTTCTCTATAAAAATTTTAAACTACTTTCTTTAAAAAATCAAGATAACGTTTGAGGAAAATTGGAGAAGGACTTGGGGAAAATGAGTCCGTACCCAAAATCCCTCAACGTCTCATTGGCACTTTTTTCATGATAATTCATTTTCAATTGTTAATAATCGATTATATTTTGCTACCCTATCTGTTCTACATGGTGCTCCTGTTTTGATTTGCATACTGTTTATACCAACAGCAATATCTGCAATTGTCGTATCTTCTGTTTCTCCCGATCTATGAGAAATAATCGTTTTATATCCATTTTCTTTCGCCATTTGAATGGTATCTAATGTTTCTGTTAAACTTCCAATTTGATTTGGTTTAATTAAAATGGCATTAGCTACTTTTTTATCAATTCCTCTTTTTAATCTTGACATATTGGTTACAAATAAATCATCCCCTACTAATTGTATTTTATTTCCTAATTTTTCAGTTAGGGTTTGCCAATTATCCCAATCCTCTTCTGCTAATCCATCTTCTATAGACACAATGGGATATTTATTACATAAATCTACTAAATAATCTATCATCTCTTCATCACTTTTTAACATATCTGTTTTCCAAAAATAATATCCATCTTTTCCAATTTTCTTAGCTTCTTCTTTCATTTCTGTACTTGCCACATCTAATGCTAAAGCAATTTCTTTTCCTGGTTCATATCCTGCTTTTGTTATTGCTTCCATAATCACATCTAATGCCATTTCCTCATTTTCTAAGTTTGGTGCAAATCCTCCTTCATCTCCTACGCCAACAGCAAATCCTTTTTCTTTTAATACTTTTTTCAAAGTATGATAAATTTCAGCACCTCTTCTCAATCTTTCTGCAAAAGTAATATCCCCTATTGGCATAATCATAAATTCTTGTATACTAATATTATTTTCTGAATGTTTTCCTCCATTTAATATATTCATCATAGGAACAGGTAATTCTTTGGCATGTATTCCTCCTATATATCTATACAATTCCATACCTAATGTCTTGCTTGCTGCTTTTGCCACTGCTAAAGAAACTCCTAGAATAGCATTTGCTCCTAAATTTGATTTATTTAATGTATCATCTAATCGTATCATTTCTTCATCTATTTTTCTTTGTTCAAATACATTCATACCGATTATTTTTTTACTAATCTTTTTATTGACATTTTCAACTGCTTTCGTAACACCTTTTCCTTGGTAACGATTCTTTTCCCCATCACGTAATTCTACTGCTTCAAAACTGCCTGTAGAAGCACCTGACGGAACTGCTGCTACCCCACATACACCATCTTCTGTTATCACTTCTACTTGAATAGTAGGATTTCCTCTTGAATCTAATATTTCAATTGCTTCTACACTTTTAATTAACGAACTTTTTTTCATAAAACCTCCTTTTGAGCACTCGTGCTCTAAAAATATTCTATTTACATATATATACAGTTTTTACAAATTCATGAAATTTATACCAATCAAACCAAATTAAAATAGAGGCTTTTTCTAATAACCTCTATTTTCGTCATCTTATTTCTCAATTATCAATTTCTTTTTTACAAATATACTTACACAATATCCTATTTGTAATGTTTTCCTAACTTGCTTTTTTATTTCTTAATTCATATGCATATTGTAAAGTAACTTCATTAATTTCTCCAGAAGAGATTCTAGCAATTTCTTCTATAACTTCATTTTCTTTTAACAATCTAATTTGCGTTTTGGTTCTTTCTTCCTTAACATTTTTACTAATAAAATAATTATAATCTGCCACTGCTGCAATATTTGGTAAATGTGAAATACACATCACTTGATGTTTCTTAGCAATTGCTTTTAATTTTGTTGCTACAGAATTAGCAGCTTTTCCACTAATACCTGTGTCAATTTCATCAAACACCAATACCGGTATCTTATCTGTATCTGCTAATACCTTTTTGATTGCCAACATGGTTCTTGACATTTCTCCTCCTGAGGCAATTTTTGATAATTCTTTTTCATCTTCTCCTAAGTTTGTCGTGATATAAAATTTAACAACATCTTTTCCTGTTTTGAAAAATTCTTCTTCTTTATACTCTACTTTCACATTGATTTTTGCATTTTTCATTTCTAAGTCTACTAATTCTTGATTAATAGATTTACTCAAATTTTCTGCATATTCTGTTCTCACCGTACTCATCTTTTTCCCTAATATGTTCATTTCTTTTTCTATCTTTTTTAGTTCTGCCTTTAATTTATTGTTATACTCTTCTAAGTTTTCTATATGTTCGATTTCTTCTTGTATTTGTTTATTATACTCTAATATTTCTTGTATACTATTTCCATACTTTCTTTTTAATGAATAAATGGTATCTAATCGTTCTTCTATAGCATTTCTTTCTTGTTCATCAAAATAAACATCTTCTTTATATCCATTAATATCTCTTGCTAATTCTTGTAGTTCATAATAGGCACTTTTTAGACTATTACTGACTTTTTCATATTTTTTATCAATACCTTCTATCTTTTCTAATGCTCGAATTGCCACACTTAGACTATCTATTGTATTTTCAGATAATACACTATCTGCTTCAGCTAAATTTTCTACAATTTTTTCTGAATTTAAAAATAAATTTCTTTTTTCTTCCAATCCTTCTTCTTCATTTTCTTTTAATTTTGCTTGTTCAATTTCTTCTGTTTGATATCTTAATAAATCTAATTTTCTTTGTCTTTCTTTATCATCACCATAGTTTTGTTTTAACTCTTCTTTGATTTCTAAATAACGATTGTATAATGTTCTATATGTTTCCTTATCTTTTCCTAAGATTTCTGTCCCGATAAATCCATCTAAATATTTTAAATGTAGCTTACTATCTAATAAATTTTGATTATCATTTTGACCATGGATTTCGATAAATTGTTTCATAAAATCTTTTAATTCAGTAACTGTTACCATTCTGCCATTAATTTTACACATGTTTTTGCCATTTGCATTAATTTCTCTTGAAACAATAATATTTCCTTCTATGGATTTTTCATTTTCTGGACAATACAAACAAAGTTCTACAAAAGAATTGTTTTCTCCTTTTCTAATCATTTCTTTTGAAAATCTTCCTCCAGATATAATCTGAAGAGAATCAATAATTAAGGTTTTTCCCGCTCCTGTTTCACCTGTTAAAACATTTAAACCTTTGTTGAAATCTATACTTAAATCCTCTATAATTCCTATATTTTTAATATGTAAAGATGATATCATAACTTGTTCCTCTACTTTCTTTTTATTTTTTATACTAAAAAAATGTTCGCCTTTATTGTATCCACAATTTTAAAAATTGTCAATACTTTTTACGAACATTTTTTCTTTTTGTTTGTTATTATTTATGCTGTTTTAACATCCATATAATTTTACTATATTCTAAAATATAATCATCTATCAAACTAGATGTTGCATAAATATGATGTTCATCAGCTAATTTCTTTATTGTCATTGCTTTTTGTAATAAAGTTTCAAAATCTTTTAAAACTTTATCCAAAACAATCTCTCCTTCTATTTTAGCATTTTGCGCTTCTTCTATACATGTTTTATCTAAATAATCTTTCATCGTTCCTAGCGGTTGTTTGTCCAAGGTTAATATATGCTCTGCGATTTCATCAATTTCTTCATTAATTTTGTCATAATATTCTTCTAGTTTTTCATGTAATACAAAGAAGTTTTTTCCCTTTACATTCCAATGATAATTTTGCAATTTTCTATAAAACACATTTAAATCTGCTAAAAATTCATTTAGCTTATTTACCATTTCTTCCATCTTTTTCACTCCTATCTTTGATTTTATATACACATTTTTTCCTTTTTTTTATTTTTTATTCAAATATCATTTTATATTCATATTTTTTATGTATTTGTACATAATAAAATTAGAAAGATGATAATAAATAAAATTTTTTATAAATCGTTATAAAATTTCAAAAAACTTAGGAGGTATCAAAAGATGAATAGACCAGAATATATTTTAAATGAAATCAATAAAGGAATCAAAATGGGAATGGACTCTATCTCTTCTATTGCAGAAAAAGTGACAGATGACCAATTAAAAGATGATTTACAATCTGAATATAATCAATATAATGCCATTTTAAACGATGTAAATGCAGAACTTGGAAAATACGAAGAATTCCCTAAAGAATTAAATCCTGCACAAAAAATGATGGGATGGTTTGATATTCAAATGAGTACTTTAACAGATAATTCTGACTCTAAAATTGCTGAAATGTTAATTAAAGGAACGAATATGGGAATTATTGAAGGTGTCAAATTATTAAATAATAATCCAGAAACAACTCCTGAAATAAAAAATATTTTAACAAACTTTATTCAATTTCAAGAAAATAATGTTGAAAGGCTAAAAAAATATTTATAAGAAACCTAACCTTATTGTATACGGAAAAATCTTATATAATCAAAGATAAAAATCAATTTTTTATGCAATAAAAAAAGATACGAAAAGAATAAAGGTATATTACCTTATTTCTTTTTGTATCTTTTTATTTAACAATTTCTTTTAAAAATCCCCAAATTCTCTCTATTGAGCTAATAGAAACTCTTTCTCTTGGAGAATGCACATCATAACTATTCGGTCCTATACATACATATTCACAGTCTGGCATCTTATCAAGAAAAAATCCGCCTTCTACTACACCTTGTGATATCACTTCTTCCATTGTTGTATTAAACAATTTTTTATATACATTTTGACATTTTTCTAAAAGTGCATTATTTTCTTTTTTCTCTACACCTTTTAATTCTTGTTGCCAGATGATGTTTATATTATATTTTTTAATTAATTCTAATAATGTTTTTAAATAGTTTTCCTCTAATTCTTTTTGATTACTTCTTTCTGAAAATTCAATTTGTATTCCTTTTTCATATTCTGTTAAAACTGCTAAATTACTAGATAGGATTACATTTCCTTTTTCTTTTCTTTTTAATGCTCCATTTTGATATTGATTTACAAAATCAATAATCCTTCTACTTGTATTCGTAGAATATGTTTGTATATTGTTAGCTTTTGATCGTGTTTCTAATACTATAGTTTCCTTTTTAAACATTGCTTTTTGTTTTTGTATACTTTCCAAAATCTTATTAATTTCTCTTTCTTGATTGTCTTCTGATATGCAAAATTCCACTTCAAATTCTCTTGGAATGACATTTACTCTACTTCCACCCATTAATTTTACGATTTGAATATTCGAAATTTCTTTTAATGTTTCCATTGCTAGTTTTATTGGATTCCCTCTTTTTTCATCTCCTATATTTCCTCCAGAATGTCCTCCTGAGAAGTTTGCATATTGTAATCTATAAACTTTTTTTGCATTGATTGTTTCTTTATCAGCTTCTACTCTTCCTATCCATTCATTACAATTGGCTGAACTGATTAATATTTTTCCTTCTTTTCCATTATCTAAAGAAATAATTTTTCTTGCTTTAATATTTTTTTCATCAATTTTTATGGCACCTATCATGGTTGTTTCTTCTTGTACTGTAAAAATACATTCTAAATTCGGAATAGATATATCACTATCTAAAATAGCTAACATATATGCTACTCCAATTCCATTATCAGCTCCTAGAGTTGTTCCATTGGCCGTTATGTCATCTCCTTTTTTATATAACACAATTGGATCTTTAGAAAAATCATGTTGTATTCCTATATCTTTTTCACATATCATATCTGTATGTGCCTGAAATGCTAATGTTTCTTCATTTTCTCTTCCTTTTGTTGCTGGTTTATAGATAATCATATTTTCATATTCATCTTTTACATACTGTAAATTTCTTTCTTTTGCAAAAGTTTCTAAATATTCTCGGATTTTCTTTTCTTCTCCTGACCTTCTTGGAATTTTACTAATTTCAGCAAAATATTCCATTACTTTTTTTGAATCTAAATTTCGATAATCTTCTAATTTTAATAGTTCCATCCTTCTTTTCCTTTCTTTTATTCTCTTTCCAAATATCTTTGTAAAAATTGTTTTGTCCTTTCTTCTTTTGGTTTTTCAATTACTTCTTTTGGGGTCCCCATTTCAATAATAGAACCTTTATCCATAAAGATAATTCTATCTGCTACTTGGCTGGCAAATTGAATTTCGTGTGTGACAATCACCATTGTCTTTTTTTCTTCTGCTAATTTTTTGATAACTTTTAACACTTCTCCGATTAATTCTGGATCCAATGCACTTGTTGGTTCATCCATAAATAGGATTTCTGGTTCAATTGCTAAAGCTCTCGCAATAGATACCCTTTGTTGCTGTCCTCCTGATAAATTACATGGATATGCATCTTTTTTATCTTTTATTCCCATTTTATCTAATAATTTTTCTGCCTTTTCTTCTGCCTCTTTTTTATCCATTTTTAAAACTGTAATCATTGCTTCTGTCACATTTTCTATGATAGATTTGTGTGGAAATAAATTAAAGTTTTGAAATACCATTCCACATTTTAAATTCATCTTTTTTAATGTTTCTTTATCATTATACATTGGTTTTCCATTTTTATATTCTTTTATCATTTCATCTTCATCGATTTTTATATTTCCACCATCAATTTTTTCTAATTGATTCATACATCTTAATACTGTTGACTTTCCAGAACCAGATGAACCAATAATCGCTAAAACTTCTCCTTCATTAACCGTAAAAGATACATTTTTAACAGCCATATTGTCTTTATATTTTTTTACTAAATTCTCTACTTTTACAATCTCTTTCATTTTGACCTTCTTCCTTTCTACTTTTCATTCATATTTGCAATTACTTATTCCGTTTCATCTTGCCAATTGCTCTAAGTTATTGTATAGTAATCTAATTTTTTTTCTGCTTTGTGGAAAGCAAATGTGATAACAGCACATAAAACTAAGTAAATTACACCTGCTACACAAAGTGGAACAATTGAAAACTGGAAGCTAGCTTGTTTTTGTGCTAATGCAAAAATTTCTGTTATCCCTATAATTTGTGCTAATGAAGTGGTTTTGATTAAAGAGATTACTTCATTTGACAAAGCTGGTAAGATTCTTTTTATAATTTGTGGTAATGATATTCTAAAAAAGGTTTGTGTTTTCGTCATTCCTAATGTAAAAGCTGCCTCTTTTTGCCCTTTTGGAACACTTACCATTCCACTTCTAAAGATTTCTGCAAAATATGCTGCATAATTAATGACAAAAGCAATGATCACTGCTACAAATCTATCATAAGAAATGCGAAATAAATAATATGGTGCAAAATACACAAAGATAATTTGTAACATCATAGGGGTTCCTCTAATAATTAATATATAGATTTTTGTTATCCATGCAATGATTTTACATTTTGAATTTTTCGCTATTGCCACTACAATTCCTGCCGGAATTCCAATGACTAATGTTAATATAAAAATTGATAATGTTGTTCCTAATCCTTCTAATAAGATTTTTGTTAGATTGAGTATATTTGACATATCCATTTTTTCTTCTCTCCTATTCTGTAATCATAATTTTTCAGAAAATGTCCCAAACAGAAACGTCCCCAATTGGACATTTTATAAAGTTATGTCTTCTCCAAACCATTTTTCTGATATTTCTTTTACTTTTCCCTCTTCTTTTAGTTCTGCAATCGCATTTTCTATTTTATCTTTTAGTTCAGTATTTCCTTTTTTGAAGGCAATTACCATTCCTGTTTCTCCTGTTGATATTCCTGTAGATTCAAATGTTTTAAAATTTTTATTTTGTGATTTCATAATATAGGTTCCTGTAATTTTACTCATATATACTGCATCAATATTTCCTGTTTCTAAATCCATTAATGCTGTTAAATAGTCTGTATATCCAACAATTTCTTCTATTTCTTTTCCAAATTCTGAATCATTTAATCTTCTTTCTTGTGTTGAACCACTTTGTACTCCAATTTTCTTACCTTTTAAGTCCTCTTGTGAAGTATATTCTGCATCATTTTTTACAAAAAAGATAGATTCATCTTTTATATACATATCACTTAATGTCATAGCCTCATTTCTCTCTTCTGTATAACCAAATCCATTCCATATACAGTCAATATTTCCTGAATCTAACTCTTGTTCTTTTGCTGCCCAAGAAATGGTCTGCACTTCTAATTTCATTCCTAATTTGTTACAAACTTCTGTTGCTAAATCAATATCAAATCCAACCAATTCATTATTTTCATTTCGAAATCCCATTGGTGGAAAACTATCATCCATTCCTAAAACTAATACATTTCCATTATTTTCTTGTCCTTGCACACTAAAAACAATAGCTCCTATTAATGCAATTATAACAATTGCTGAAATTACTCCTATCCATATTTTATTTTTCATATTTTTTTCCTCGTATAATGAATATATAGAAAAACATTATACGTATCCTTTCTTTAAAATTTTTTATTCTATATTTTTTTG
>CALXKE010000005.1 GCA_944388805.1 uncultured Clostridia bacterium
TTTTTTTTAATTATTTATTTTTTTTAATTATTTATTTTTTTTAATTATTTATTTTTTTTAATTATTTATTTTTTTTAATTATTTATTTTTTTTATTAATTATTTTTTTATTAATTATTTTAATTTTTATAATTATTATTTTTAATTTATTATTATTTATAATTAATTTTTTATTTAGTTATTTATTATTTTTTTATTTTTATTATTTCTTTTCAATTTATATTTATTTTATTTTTTTTTAATTTTCTATTTTTTCATTCCTTTATATTAAAAAATTTTTTTAATCTTTATTAATTTATCATTAGTTATGTTAATTTTTATTTTTCTTTGATTATGCAGGCTTTCCGATAATTTTTATTATTTTTTTATATTATTTTTTTATTCTTAGAAAAGTATAAAACTTTATTTTGAATTAACACCATATATATTTTTTTCTTATTAATTTTTTTATTTTAAATGTTGGTATTTTATATGTTAAATAAAATTTATGTCTTATTTTTTATATTTTTTAATTATATTAATTAAATTTTAAAATCCTTTATTTTTTATTTTTATGATTTGTTTTTTATTTAATTATTTTTAAATTCTTTTTATAATTAATCTTCTAATTTTATTTAATTATTTTTTTATTATTTTTATATAATTTATTTTTAATTAATTTATTTTTAACTAATTTATTTAATTATTTATTTAATTAATTTATTTAATTATTTATTTAATTAATTTATTTAATTATTTATTTAATTAATTTATTTAATTAATTTTATTTAATTATTTATTTAATTAATTTATTTAATTAATTTTATTTAATTATTTATTTATAATTAACTATTATATTATTAATTATTTTTATATTTAATTTTTTATCTTATTAAATTTTATATTTTATTATTTTTTACCTTTCTATATTTTCTTAATTTTTCTCTATTTATATTATTTCTTTTTATTATACTGATACATTTTAATTATTGTATTTTTATATTTTTTATATTATAATATTGTTTTTGTATTATGTTTACTTTTATTTTCTTTTTTAGCTAACTTTTTTCCTTTGATTATGCTGATTTTTCAAGGATTTTTTATTATTTGCTTTTTGTATTTTTTCTTTTATTTTAAAAAAATATAGTTTTTTATTTTCGTATATAATAATTTAGAGATTTTCTCTTTTATATATTTTTAATATTAGTATTTAATTTTTTAAAATACTTCTTATTTTAGAAAAATTATATTAATAAATTTAAAATTATTATTTTTTATTTTTAAGTTCTATTATTATTAAATTTTTCTATTTATATTTCTTTATTTTTATTTTTTTATATCATTTAATTATTTATTTTTATTAATTATTATTAATTAATTTTTTTATTATTTAATTATTTCATTTTTATAATTTTATTTAATTGTTTTTTTCAATATTTTTTAAATAATAAATTTAATTAATTAATTTTATTATTTAATATTTATTATTTATTTATCATTTATTTTTATAATTATTATTTTATTATAAATTTATTTTATTTAATTATTTATTAATTATTTTTTATTACTTTATATTTAATATATATTTGATTATTTTTTTCCTTTTTATTTTTTATGTTTTAATTCGTTCTTTTTATTTATTCTTCTATTTTTCTATTTTTTCTTTTATATTTAAATTAATTCTTTTTTTGTGTTATAATATTATCCGAAATTATGTTGACTTTTATTTTGCGTTTTTAAGGTCACGCTTTTCCCTTAATTTTGCATGTTTTTCAAGTATTTTTCTCGCTTTTCATTCTATTTTTTATAAAAAAATAAAAGCTTTTATTTGATTTATAATTACTTATCACTTATATTTTTTCTCTCCTTCTTTTTTATATTTTTATTTCATTTCCTAAAAAACATTTCTATCTTATTTCTTAATTTTAAATTTTTTTATTTTATATAAAATTATATTAATTAAATTTAAAAATGCTTTATTTTTTATTTTCATGCGTTACTTTTTTATTATATTTTTTTAATTATTTTTTATATTAAATTTATTTATTATTTAATATTTATTATTTATTATTATTTATTATTATTTTTATAATTATTATTTATAATTTTTTCCTTTTATTTTTTTATATTATTTAATTATTTATAATATTTATTTTTAATTATTTATTTTTTAATTATTTAATTATTAATTATTTTATTTGTTTAATAATTATTTTTTTATTTAATTAACTTTTTATAAATTTATTTTATATGTATTTAATTTTTAACTCATATTAATTTTTTTATTACTTTATATTATTTTATAATTATTATTTATTATTTATTTAGTATTTTTTTTATTCATTTAATATATAGATTTTATCTTTTTTGTTTTCTTTTTTTTAGAAAAATGTAAACTTTTATTTTTTATATATAATAACTTAGATATTCTTTTTTATATTTTACATATTAGTATTTAATTTTTTTCTTATTTAATTTTTCTATATTAAATTAATGATTTTAATTTTTATAAATTTATTTTTTAAAATAATTTTATAAAAATATTTTGATAAATTATTTTTATAATAATTTATTATTATTAAATATAAATTTTTATTTTCTATTTTATTTTTATATAAATTTAATAAATTTTTTTTATTATTTTCTAAAATAATATAATTTTTATTTTTTAATTTTAATGGAATTTGATTTATTTTATTTATTAAAAAATTAATATTAAATATTATATAATAATTCTTTTTTATATATTTTTTAATTATATTTTTTATTATTTTTATTTTTATTAAATTATTTTTATTTTTTAAGATTGAATTTATATTAATTATTTCTTTTATATTTTTATTAATTATTTTTTCTTTTATTTTATAATTTTCTTTTATTATTAAATAATAATTATTTTTTTCTTTATTTATTTTTATTAATTTTTTACTTGTCCTTTTTTTATTATTTATTTTTAAATTAATACTTATTATTTTTTTATTTTTTATGAGTAAATTTTTTTCAATTAATAATTCAATTATTTTTTTATTTATTTTGTCTTCTCCAAATATGCATATAATATTATTTTCATCTTCCATTAGATTCTGTTTTTCATATTTGAATATTTTTTCTTTAATTTTAATAATATTTCTTTTTAAATTAATATTATCATTTTTTTTTCCTTTTAAATTTTTAATTAATTTATAAGTACTAAATATATTATTATAATAAATTTCTGTTATATTTATTTTATTTAATTTTTCTTCTATTTTTTTATTTTTTAATATTATGATTATTTTAATTTTTTTATTTATTTTCTTTATATTTTTTAATAATTTTATTAAATTCATTTCTCCCGGGATTTTTTCACTAATTACAATTGTATTTATTTTTTTATCTTTTTTTACTATATCAATAATCGCTTCTCTATATAAAATATTTTTGTTTTCTACTAATTTATTTTTTTCTATTTTTTTTAATATATTTTCTTCTGCTATGGCTGTTATAATTTTAGTCACTTTTTATGTCTCCTTTTACAATTTCAAATTCTTTATCTGAACATTCAATTTTTGTTAATATATGATCCTCCCCTACAAACATTAAGCATTCTCCTCTTTTTAAGGATTTTATTTCTACTTTTTCTTTTTCTGATAAATTTGCAAAGTCTGATAATACTTTTATATTTTCTTCTTCTAATGCAAAAAAAGTTTTAATACTAGAATTATTTAAAATACTTTTTCCATAAATACCATCTTCTAAACTGAATAAATCAGAAATATCCTGCGTAATAGCAACACTGCTTCCTCCATATTTTCTAATTGTTTTAAATATTTTATAAATAAAACTGGCTACATTTTTATTAGATGTTACTCCTATTAATCTCCATATTTCATCTAAATAAATTGCTTTTTTCTCATTTCGATTTTCTTTTATTTTATCCCAAAAAATATCTGTAAATAAATACATCCCATATTTTAAATTTTCTTCACCTAATTCATATATATCCGCAATAATTAATTCATTTTTCAATTCTATATTTGTATAATGATTAAAAAATTTCATGGATCCTTTTACAAATGGGATTAATTTTATAGCAAATTTTTCTGTTTTTTTATCGTTCTTTAATTGTTTATATAAGTCTTCTAATATTGGCATATCTTTTTTATTTTTAAAAATTACCTTTTTATTTTCTTTTTTATATAAAGATTTATCATCAAAATTAATATTTTTTTCTTTATAGGTTTCTATTAATTTTTCTTCTATTAAAGCTTTTTCTTCTTCATTCAATTCTCCAAAAATTAAATTAAAAAATCCAATTAATTTTCCAATCTTTGTTGCTAGATACCCATTTTCTCCATCTTCTATACTTTCTTTTCTAATTTCTAATATATTTATATATGTATTAGAATTAGGTCCTATTATAATTCTTGTACCTTTTAAATTCTCGTTTATGTTAACATATTCTCTCTCTGGATCTATAATATATTGCTTAATTCCCATTAGCCTATACCTAAGAATTAATAATTTCGTATAAAAAGATTTTCCTGCACCACTTGTGCCAAATATACATATATTCGCATTTTTATATTTTTGTGTATCATATCTATCTATAAATACAAGCGAATTATTATATATATTTGTTCCAATAAAAATACCTTCTTTATCAAAAATGGAAGATGAAATAAATGGATATGTGGATACAAGACTCGAAGTCAAGATATTTCTTTTAGCAACATTTTTTACCATTCTATTATTTTCCATTATTGGCAAACAACTTTTTAATAATTCTTCTTGTCTAAAATTTGCTCTTCTTGTTTGCAACCCTTTACTTTGAGATAGTCCTTCGATTTTGCTAACTAGATATTCTAATTCTTTTATATCTTCTGCATAAACTAACAAATAAATATATAAATAATAAATTTCTTCATTATTTACTTGCATTTCTTTTCTTATATATTTTGCATCTCCATATATAGATGTAGCAATATCAATATCTTGTCTATTTTCATGATTACTTTTTACTTCTACACCTACATTTCCTATATGATAAGTTAGTTCTTTTATTACTCTATAAGAATCTTGTTTTTCATAAAACATGGAGATATTTAGATTTATGTTACTTTCTATCAAATTTTTTAATATAATATCTGTTTGTTCTCTATAATAATCTACAATGATTATTCCTGTATAATATATATTATCTATTTCTATATATTTTGGATTTTGAAAACTGATATATGCTGGAGATATTTTATCTTTTTCAAATATTGTCCCTTCTAAAATTTTTAATTTTTTTTCATGATTTTTTTTATTAATAATTTTTTTTAATTTAATTTTTTATTCCTCCTCTATCTGCTCATTTTTATTAAAATATTTTTTTGTATTTAAAAATGAAAAAAATATTTTTAATATTTCTTCTTTTTCTTCAATGTTATTTACTTTATTTCCACATCTAGATAAACATTCTTTTACTTTTAAATATTTTTCATTTAATTCTTGTTTAATAATTTCTATATTTTTTTCTTTTTTATTAATTGGCTGATTTTTGATAATGATATAAAATTTTTTAGAAGATGATTTCTTATTATTATTTAAATTAGAAATATATTGAATATAATTTTCACTTAGACTTTTCAAATATTTATTTTCTTTTTTAAAAATATTTTTTTTAATTTTGGAAATATGATGACTTAAATCTTCTTTATTACTTTGAATTAAAATTTGAATATCAAAATGACAAGTTTTAAAAAAAAGTTTATAGGAATTTAAAATAGCTTCCTTTTCTAAATCTGATTTTAAATTATAATTTATAGGACTAACTTCTAATATTTTTATATATGTATTATTTTTTATTTCTATAACACCATCATCAAAGATTTGAATTATTGGAATCCACTCTTGGACAGTTAAATCATTAATATTTTATCACTCTCCTTCGAAAGCATTTTACAGTCTTTTTCTATTTTTGTCAAGAAAAACTTATCGACATAATTCGACTTTTGACATTATGTTGATTTTTAAAACTTTTAGATTTTTAATGTTTTCTATTATCTTTAAAAATTATTATTTTATGAGTTTTATTTAAATATTTTATTTCTATGCTTTATATTTTTTTATTTATTACTAATTTTGACTTTTTCTGTTTTTTATTTTTAACTTATTATTCGATTTATTTTTTATATTTTATTTTTAATTATTTATTTAATTTATTTTTTTCTATTTTAATTTTTATTATTTATTTAATCTATTTTTTATATTTTTATTTTTATTATTTATTATTTATTTAATTTTTTTATTTTAATTTTTATTATTTATTTAATTTATTTTTTATATTTTATTTTTATTTATTTAATTTATTTTTTTAATCAATTATTTATTTTATTTCTTTTGAATAATTTTTTTATTTTTGAACATAATAAAAATGTAAGGTTAATAATAGTTAAACGAAGAGTTATAATAAATGTTTATGCATTTATTATGATTCGAGCAAAGATGTAGTATGGTGTTTTATTATATTATACTATGTCGGCGATGTGAATATATTATTTGTTTGTATGCTATATTTTTATTTTATTATATTTGTTAATTTTATGGATTATGGCAAAATAATATGTAATATATTTTAGTTAAGATTATCCTTATATTTTTTAATGATTAATATTAGTCCATTTATTGGATGAATTTAGTTGTTAGTAGTGTATTAATGGTCGAGTGAATGATAAATATATGTGGTTGAATGTTTATGCATATAGTAATATATGCTAGATTTAAAAATTATGTATGTTTGTTTTAACAGAGATTATTATTAGCCTTATTGATTAAAGGCAGATAATATTTTATTATCTGCCTTTAAATTTTTTTATTAAATATCTAAGTTTCTTACATATTTTGCATTTTTTTGTATAAATTCTCTTCTTGGTTCTACTTCGTCTCCCATTAATAATGTAAATATTTCATCTGCTTTTTGCGCATCCTCCATAGTTACTTTAATAAGAATTCTAGTTTCTGGATTCATTGTTGTATCCCATAACTGTTCTGGATTCATTTCTCCTAAACCTTTATATCTTTGTAATGATAATGAATCTCTTGTAATTCCTTTTTCCTCTAATTCTTTATATGCTTTTTCCAAATCTTCATCTGTATAACAATATTTATCTTCCATTCCTTTTTTAGATAATTTATATAATGGTGGTTGTGCTAAATATACATTTCCATTTTCTATTAATGGTCTCATATATCTAAAGAAGAATGTTAATAATAATGTTCTAATATGTGAACCATCAACATCAGCATCAGCCATAATAATTACTTTTCCATATCTTATTTTTGTAACATCAAAATCTGCACCAATTCCTGCACCAATTGCAACAATAACTGGATTTAACTTATCATTTCCATATATCTTATCTGCTCTAGCTTTTTCTACATTTAACATTTTTCCCCATAAAGGTAATATAGCTTGGAATTTTCTATCTCTTCCTTGCTTTGCACTACCACCTGCAGAATCTCCCTCAACAATATATACTTCACATTCATCAGCATTTTTACTACTACAATCAGCAAGTTTACCTGGTAATGTAGATGTTTCTAGATTACTTTTCTTTCTTACCAATTCCCTAGCTTTTCTAGCAGCTTCTCTTGCTCTTGATGCACTTATACATTTATCTAATATTGCTTTTGCTACATTTGGATTTTCTTCCAAGAATGTAGATAAAGCTTCATTTACCATGCTTTGTACAACACCTGTAACTTCACTATTTCCTAGTTTTGTTTTTGTTTGTCCTTCAAATTGAGGCTCTTTTACTTTTACAGATACAACTGCTGTTATTCCTTCTCTGATGTCTTCCCCTTGTAAATTATTATCTTTTTCTTTTAATATGTTATGACTTCTTGCATAATCATTCATAACTTTTGTTAAAGCTCTTTTAAATCCTTCTAGATGTGTTCCACCTTCAATTGTATTAATGTTATTTACAAAAGTATATATATTTTCTGAATAACTAGTTGTATATTGTATCGCAATTTCTACAGGTACTTCACCATCTTTTTCTATATAAATTGGTGTTTTATGTAACTTTTCTTTATTTTTATTTAAATATTCTACAAAAGATATTAAACCACCTTCATAACAAAATTCAGATTTTTTAGGTGTTTCTTCTCTTTGATCTTCTATTGTAATTTTTAAACCTTTTGTTAAAAATGCTATTTCTCTAAAACGTTTTTCTAATACTTCAAACTCATAATCTAAACTTTCAAAAATAGTATCATCTGCTAAAAATCTAACTTTTGTTCCTGTTCCTTCTGCATCACCTATTCTTTCCAATTTTTTAACAGTCTTTCCCTTTTCAAAAGACATTTGATAAAGTCCACCATCTCTTTTAATTGTTACTTCAGCCCAAGTAGATAAAGCATTTACAACTGATGCACCCACTCCATGTAATCCTCCTGATACTTTATATCCACTATCTCCACCAAATTTTCCTCCAGCATGTAAAACAGTATATACCGTTTCTGCTGTTGATATATGTGTTTTTGGATGTATTTCTACTGGTATTCCTCTACCATTATCTGTTACACAAATAACATTTCCTTTTTCTATAATAACATTAATTTCAGTACAATATCCAGCAAGTGCTTCATCTACACCATTGTCTACAATTTCATATACTAAATGATGAAGTCCTCTGATAGATGTACTTCCTATATACATTCCTGGTCTTTTTCTTACGGCTTCAAGCCCTTCCAATACTTGTATTTGTTCTGCCCCATATTTATGATTATATTTTTCCATTTGTGTCTCCTCCTAAAACTCTTGATTTTCTTTTCTTACTTTTCCATCTTTTACATTATATATTAAAATATTTTTATTTTCAAGTTTTATTTTATCTGTACAAGTAATTATTACTTGTATATTTTCAATTTTCTCTAATAAATGTCTTCTTCTTTTTTCATCTAATTCTGACATAAAATCATCTAATAATAATATCGGATATTCTCCAATCTCATCATATATAATATCTAATTCTGCCATTCTTAAAGATAAAATTGCTGTTCTATGTTGTCCTTGAGATCCATATGTCCCTAAATCTTTATCATTTATAGATATTGAAAAATCATCTCGATGAATTCCTTTTGTTGTATATCCTTTTATAATATCTAACTTTCTTCTTTCTTTTAATAGTTTTCTATATTTTTCTTTATCGTCACAATCTGTATGATATTCAATTTTTAATTCTTCTTTATTATCTGTTATTTCTTTATGAATTTTTATGATTTTTTCTTGTATCTTTTTTATAAATGATTTTCTATACTGACATATTTTTTCTGCATATTCTATTAATTTTTCATCCCATATATCTAATAATTCTTCGCTTTTATTTTCTTCTCTAATTTGCCTTAAATAATTATTTCTTTGTTCAATTGTTTTTAAATATAAATTTAAATTGTACATATAATTTGGTTTTAATTGACTTATCATAATATCTAAAAATCTTCTTCTATTTTGAGGTCCACCTTTTAAAATATGAATATCATCAGGAGTAAAAATAACTACATTAATATTTCCTAATAATTCACTTAATTTTTTTAATTTAATTCCATTTAAAAATATATTTTTTTTCTTTGATAAATCAATTTTTATTTTTCCGCATCTATCAGATTTTTCGTAAAAAATTTCTACACTCGCATTTTCTTTTCCAAGTTGAATCATCTCTATATCTTTTTTAGCCCTAAATGATTTTCCCATACTAGATAAAAAAATACTTTCAATTATATTGGTTTTCCCTTGTGCATTTTCACCATAAAATATATTTAAATTCTTATTTAATTCAATTACTTCGTTTTCATAATTCCTAAAATTGTTTAAACTTATTTTACTTATCCACATATTCTTCTCCATTTGTGTATAACTTTATTATTTTTTTATTTTCTTTTTATTTCTATTTTTTTCTTTTTTTTGCTATTTTTTCTAAATTTTCTTCTTATTTTTTAATATAAAATTATATTACTAAAAAATAAAAACGGCTTATTTTTGATTTTCGTGCTTTACTTTTTTACTATTTTTTATTTTATTTTTTTATTTCTATATTTATTTTAGATATAAAATTATATTATTAAAAAATAAAATTGGCTTATTTTTGATTTTCGCGCTTCATCTTTTTTTATTATTTCTTTATTTTTTATTTAAAATTAATTCTTATTTTTTTATATTTTTTATATTTATTTTTTGTATAATTATTTTAATTTTATATAAATAATTATTTCTTTTTTATATAAATAATTATTTTTTTATTATTTAATTTATTTTTTTATTAAATAATCTATTAATTAAATTTATTTTTTTTATTAAATATTTTTTTATTTTAAAATTTAATTTTTTTATATTTTTAAATATTTGCTATTTCTTTTATTTTCTATTTTTATCTTTTTTTTTCTAATTTATTCTATTTTTTTCATTTTATATTTTTGTTTTTTTTATGTTTTGTTTCATTTTTTCTATTTTCTTTTTTTTTCTATTTTATTCTTTTTTTTACTATTTTTTTCTAATTTATTTAGATTTGCTTTTCTATTTTCTTTATTTTATATTAAAAAGTTATTACTTGTTTTTTGCCTAATTATCCACAATCTTTTCATAAAAAGTGGATAACTATAAAAAATATTAAAGGTAGAAATACTTCCACCTTTAATCTTCTTTTAATCTAATTGGTAAAATCATATATACATAATCATTATTTTCCACTGATTTTATTAAACATGGAGATATACTACTTCCAAACTCTATATATACTTCTTCATCATCAATTGCTTTTAAACTATCTAGAAAATATTTTGGATTAAACCCTACTTCTAAGTTCTTCCCTTCTGTTGAAACATATAATTCCTCTTTCGCATCTCCCGTTTGATTCGTACATAAAATGGTTACTTTTCCTATATCAACCTGTACTTTTACAGGATATTTCTTCTCTTTTTCTACTGAAGATGAAGAAATTAAACTAATTCTTTCAAAACTATCTTGTATACTGTTTTTATTTACCTTTATTCTGGTTTCCCAAGTATTTGGAATAACATTTTTATAATTTAAAAATTCACCATCCAAAATTCTTGTAACGATTTTACAATTATCCATTTCAAATAGAGCTTGATTCTTTGAAACTCCCATTTTTATTGGTTCAAATGAATCTGTAATAATTTTATTTAATTCTATTAATGTTTTTCCTGGAATAACTGCACTAAAATCATTACTTTGTTTTGTTAAAAATACTTTTCTTAATGCCAATCTAAAACCATCTACAGCTACTAAACTTAATTTATTATTCTCAATTTCAAATAAGCAACCTGTAAAAATTGGTCTACTTTCTTCAGTACTTGCTGCAAAAATTGTTCTTCTTATCATATTTTTTAATACATTTTGATCAATTTCAATAGAATTCTCAACTTCTATTTTTGGTAATTCTGGAAATTCTTCAGGATTCATTGTTGCTAATTTATACAAAGACCCTTCACATTCAATTTCCAATAGATTATTCGCATTTAATGATATTTTTATTTCTGTATCAGGTAATTTTCTGATAATTTCACTAAACATAATCGCATTTACTACTGTACTTCCTTGTTCTAATACATCACATTCCATTACATATTCTATACCTATTTCTAAATCATAGGTTGTTAATTTAATTTCATTATCATTTGTTTGAATTAGAATTCCTTCTAGTATAGGCATTGTTGTTTTAGAAGCTACACCTTTTACTACGGAATTCAAGGCTTTAATAAGTTTGTCTTTATAACAAACAATCTTCATGGCGATTCCTCCTTATAAATATATATAATATTTTTAGTAGTAATAGTATTAGGGATTGTGGAAACTGTGGAAAACTATGTTGATAGTTACAATCCCTAGCAAAATTACTGTTTATAATTTAGTGGAAAACTTACAAAATAATCCACATCCTTTTGTTACAATTGTGTAAAAGTGAGTTATAAACAAATTTTTAACAGCTTATTAACAGGAAGTTGTGGATATTCTTTTTAGCTATTCCGTAAGAATAGAAAGATTATCTTTTTAAGAACAAACTTTCTATCAAACACAATTTTCAAAAATGTATTTTCAATGTGCAAATTTATTATTGTTTTCCATTTATAATTATATTTTTCACACTATCCACAATTAACTTGGTATTATTTTTTTCTTTTACTTCTTTTTCTATTTTTTTACAAGCATGCATAACTGTAGAATGATCCCTACCTCCAAAGTCTACTCCTATCTGAGGAAAAGACATATTGGCAATTTCTCTACAAAGATACATAGCAATTTGTCTTGGAAAGGCAATATCGTTTGAACGCTTATTTCCTGATAAATCATCTTTATTAATACTAAAATATTTTGCAACAGTTTCTTTTATAAAATCACAAGAAATGACTTTTTCACTTTCATATTTGAATTCATTAATGATATTTTCAGCAAGTTCAATGGTGATTGGACTATGAATTAAAGAAGCTCTTGCAACAATTTTATTAAATACACCTTCTAATTCCCTAATATTTGAATCAATTTTATTTGCTATATCAGATAAAATAAAATCATCAATTAAAATATTTTCATCTTGTGCTTTTTTTCTTAAAATTGCTAAACGTGTTTCATAGTCAGGACAAGAAATATCAGCTAATAATCCCCATTCAAATCTAGACTTTAATCTATCTTCTAGAAATTGAATATCTCTTGGTGGTTTATCACTAGAAATGATAATTTGTCTTCCATCTTCATATAAAGAATTAAATGTGTGGAAAAATTCTTCTTGAATACGTTCTTTTCCAGCTATAAATTGAATATCATCAATTAGCAAGACATCAATACTTCTGTATTTATTGCGAAAAACTTCATTTTTATTATCTTTTATAGCATTTACTAATTGATTAGTAAATTTCTCTGAAGTAACATATAATACATTTGTTTTACTATTATTTTCTAAAATTCGATTTCCAATAGCATGCATTAAGTGTGTTTTTCCTAAACCTACACCACCATATAAGAAAAGTGGATTGTATGCTTTTCCAGGTTCATTTCCTACGGCCAAAGCTGCTGCGTGAGCAAAACGGTTACTATTTCCTACAACAAACGTTTCAAAAGTATATTTTGGATTTAAAGTTGATTTGTTTATTTCTACTTCTTCAGATGAATTCGTATTAGAATTATCTCTAATGACAATTTCGTCATTTTGCTCTTCTTTTGATAAATCAATAACAGAAAAAGTCCAATCTTTGTTGGTTATATATCGCAAGGTGTTAAAAATCAAACTTCTATACTTATTTTCTATAAAATCTTTTTGAAATTCTGAAATTGTTGTAAAAACAATATTATCACCATCAATACTTCTTATATCTAAAGGCAAAATCCAAGTATCATAAGATATTTTTGTTACTTCTGGTTTTAATAGTTCTTTTATTTTTGCAACTAATTCGTCTTTATCAATTGCCATTTCATCATCCCTTCTTTTAAAAAAGTTATCCACAAAGTTATCCACAAATGTTGATAATATTGTAATAATTCTGTAATAAAATTCGTTTTTTATACGAACAAAAATTTAAGTATTTTCAACAAAAAATGAATATTTTTTATGCTTTTCATATCATAACAAAATTATATAAAATAAGTCAATAGAATTGTGGAAAAAATTTTTTAATTGTGGAAAACATAACAAAAAACTGTGGAAAACTAAGCTTTTTTTACAAAAATATTACAAAAAAACGATAAATGTTTCACAGAAAAACCTTCTCAATTCGACATTAATAAAGTGAAAAAAAATGGAAATGCTCTTGACAATTGCATTTATTTTAATGTATAATCGATATGCTTATTTAAAATTTAGCAAATATTTTCCAATTATGGAATTTATATATATAAAACAATAGGAGGTGCGAATAGATGAAAAGAACATATCAACCAAAAAATAGACAAGAAAAGAAAGAACACGGATTTATGAAAAGAATGAAAACAAGATCTGGACAAAATATATTAAAAGCAAGAAGAGCAAAAGGTAGAAAAAAATTAAGTGCTTAATTAATATATTGAATTTATCAGTTATTTTGAAAGGCCGCAAAAAGCGAGCCTTTTAAAAATAAATTCGCTTGTCTTTTTTCATAATCTTTGCTTTTCTTTAGGGGAAAGGACTAAAAAATGAAGCAAACAAAAATGTTAAAGAAAAATTATGAATTCAAGAATGTTTTAAATAGAGGAAAATGTTATGCAGGGAAATATATTGCCATTTTCGTAAGAAAAAATAATAAAAATATCAATTTTTTAGGAATAGCCGTTAGTTCTAAATTAGGAAAAGCAGTAAAAAGAAACTATGTAAAAAGAATAATAAGAGAAAGTTATAAAGAAATAGAAGAACACATAAAAACAGGATATGATATTGTTTTTATTTGGAAAAAAAAACAAGAAATTGAAAAGGCTTGTTATGATTTTGTGAAAAAAGATATCAGAAAAGTGTTTAATGAGGCTACATTGTTTTTAGAGGGATAATATGAGGAAGATATTTATTTTTTTAATCGTATTTTATCAAAAACATATTTCTTGTTGGTTAGAACAGAAAAATATTAGATGCAAATATTATCCTACGTGTTCGGAATATGCAAAGCAAGCAATAGAAAAATATGGCACAATAAAAGGTGGCTTTCTATCAGTAAAAAGGATTTTAAAGTGTAATCCTTTCTCAAAAGGTGGATACGATCCTTTAAAGTAAGAAAAGCGTGCGTTAACAAAATCAAAGATTTCGACGCACATATGTGAAGATTACTTCGTAGTACTTCACGTATATAGGATACTTAACCTTGTTGTATACGAAAAAATCTTATATATGCTCAAAACAAAAGTTAATTTTTTCTATACAATAAAACTAGGAGGAAGCAGAATGTTTCAATTTTTTGCAAATATTTTTGGCTATTTATTAGCTTTTATATATGGATTTATAAATAATTATGGATTAGCCATTATTGTTTTTACCATTTTTATAAAGATTTTATTTATTCCATTTTCAGTTAAGCAGCAAAGGACTATGAAGAAAACGAATAAAATTCAGGAACAAATGAAAGTTATTCAATTTAAATATAAAAATAATCCTGAAAAAATGAATCAAGAAATGATGGAATTATATAAAACAGAAAAGATGAGTCCATTTAGTGGTTGCTTAACAGCTATTATACAAATTATTCTTTTATTCTCAATCTTTTATTTAGTAAGATCACCATTAACATATATGCAAAATATACCAGAAGAGAATATGAATAATTATATTACACAATTACAGGAAAGTGGTAAATCCGTAAGCACAGCTTATCCTGAAATCGATATTATTAGAGAATATGAATTCTTAAAAGAACAAAATCCAAATGATGAATATATTGATAGAGCAAATCTAGAAATGAATTTCTTAGGATTAGATTTAAGCAAAGTACCACAACAAAATTTAACAGATATCACAGTATATATTATCCCAGTATTGTATATTGCTTCTTCTTTTATATCAATAAAATTATCAACATCAATGCAACAAAAGAATCAAAAAAAAGCAAAAGAAAGTGTTCCATTAGACGGAACAACAGGAAAAGAATTAGTTCCAGAAGAAGAGAAAAATGAAATGGATGCAGTAATGCAAACAAATAAAATGATGTCATGGTTTATGCCATTAATGTCTGTATCTGTAGCAATGATTGCACCATTAGGATTAGCTTTATATTGGTTAACAAATAATATTTTGATGATTATGGAAAGATTGATTTTAAATAAAGTAATAAAAACTGAGGAGGAATAGCAAGATGGAAAAAACAATTATTTCAGAAGGAAGAACAACGAATGAAGCGATTGAAAATGGATTAAAGCAATTAAGAGTTTCAAAGGATAAAGTAGAAATAAAAGTATTGGAAAATGAAGAAAAAAGAAGCTTTTTTAGTATTTTAGCACCAAGAGTTGTGAAAGTGGAAATGACATTGAAAGAAGATAAAATAGAAAAGAAAGAAATTAAACCTAAGAAAATCATTGAATTATCTGAAGAAGAACAAGAAAAAGCAGAAGAAAATGTAAAAATATTTATGGAAGAAATTATAAAAGAATTACCTGAAAATACAACTTATGCAATTCATAAAGATAAAACAGGTTTAAATGTAGAAATATCAAATGAAAACTTAGGTTTTCTAATTGGATATAGGGGAGAGACATTATATGCTTTCCAAAATATTTTATCAGCAATTGCAGGGAAAGAGATAGATAAAAAGGTTAGAGTTATTTTAGATATTGAAGGATATAAAGCAAAAAGAGAAAAAACATTAGAAGAACTTGCGGAAAAGGTGGCAAAAACAGTAATAAAAACAAGAAAACCTGTTAAATTAGAGCCTATGCAAGCATATGAAAGAAAAATTATTCATAGTAAATTACAACAAAATGATAAAGTACAGACGGAAAGTATAGGGGAAGAACCTAATAGAAGAATTGTGATTTCTTTAAAGAAAACAAAATAAAATAGAAATTTGAGGTCAAAGATCAAATTTTATACGGAATGTGTATAAAAATTGTCTATGGCCTTATTTTTTTTGATAAAAATGGATAAATTTTTAATAAGTATTTTAAAAATTGACATAATGTGATATAATCATGATTGACAAAAAAAGAGAGGTGAATTTCATGAGTACAATCGCTTCCATATCTACGGCTCCTCGGGATTGGGGGAATCGGGATTATTAGAATGAGTGGAAAAAATTGCTTTGAAATATTAGAAAAAATATTTAAACCAAAGAAATCAGAAACCATAGAAGAAATAAAAGGATATACTATGAAATATGGGCATATCATAGAAAATGAAAAAATAATTGATGAAGTATTGGTTTCTTATTTTAAAGAACCTATGAGCTATACAACAGAGAATATGTGCGAAATTAATTCACATGGTGGTAATATTGTCATGAAAAAAATATTAGAATTGTGCTTGAAGAATGGAGCACAACTAGCAGAACCAGGAGAATTTACAAAAAGAGCTTTTTTAAATGGTAGAATTGATTTAACACAGGCGGAATCTGTTATTGATGTCATAAATGCTAAAAGTGAAAAAGAAGTACAAGCAGGCATCAAACAATTAGAAGGTGGATTATCTAAAGAAATTTCTACTATTAAACAAGAAATATTAGATGTTATGGTGAATATAGAAGTAGCTATTGATTATCCAGAATATGATGTAGAAGAAGTTACTAATAATGAAATTATGAGTATGCTAGATAGTGTAGAAAATAAGCTAAATAAACTTGAAAAAAGTTTTGATAATGGAAAAATATTAAAAGAAGGAATCAAAACTGCCATTATAGGAAAACCAAATGCAGGGAAATCTTCTCTTTTAAATAGGATTTTAAAAGAAGATAGGGCAATTGTAACTGAATTTGAAGGAACAACAAGAGATACTATAGAAGAATTTGTAAATATAAATGGAATTCCTTTAAAACTAATTGATACAGCAGGTATTAGAAATGCCAAGGACGAAGTAGAAAAGATAGGAATCCATAAATCAAAAGAAATTGCTAAAAATGCAGACTTAATTATTGCTATTTTTGATGCTTCTAAGCCATTATCAAAAGAAGACAAGGAAATTTTAGAAATTATAAAAGGAAAAAAAGTTATTATTTTATTAAATAAAATAGATTTACAACAAGAATTACACAAAGAAGATCAAGATTTTAAAGGAGTGGCAGACAGTATTATAGAAATATCTGCATTAAATAATATCGGAATTGATGATGTATATGCAGAAATCACAAAATTATTTGAAATCAATGAAATTAATATAGATAATGACTTAGTTATTACGAATATTAGACATAAAAATTTAATACATCAAGCAATTGAAAGTATAGAAAAGACAAAAGAAACCATACAAGAAAAAATGCCAATTGATATCATTGCTGTTTATATAAAAGAAATTTTGGAAGATTTAGGAAATATCACAGGAGAATTTGTAACAGAAGATATTATCAATGAAATTTTTTCAAAGTTCTGTTTAGGAAAATAATCTTAACAACAGCAAACGAGAATAAAAAATAAAAGAAAAATAATTAAAAGGAATATAATTTTATATCATGACACAAAAAGAAGCTTAAATTTAATTTTAAGGGCAAATAAAGACAAGTAAAAAATATATATCATAAAAATATAAAAAAATATTTATGACAGAAAAAAGTTTTAAGAAAAATATAAAAGATAGTAAAAAATAAGAAAATGTTGGTTTAAAAAAATAAAAAAAGTAAACCAAGAACAAAAAAGTTTAAAAAATTTACTCATAAATCAATGTGAACAAGGGGCGAACAAAAATCGAGCAACATCAGTAAAATAGCAAACTTTAGCATATCAATACATAAAAAACAGGCTTTATGTATACATTGTTCGCAAAACAAATGATTGATAAAAAGGCAATGTATGAAACAAGGTTTTACTAAAAAGTAAAATTAAAAACAAAAAAAGAACAAAACAAAACTTTCTGTTTCACACGGAATGAAAAAAGGAGAGAAAAAATGGAATATAATGCAGGAGAATATGATGTAGCTGTTGTTGGAGCAGGACATGCTGGATGTGAAGCAGCACTTGCAGCAGCAAGATTAGGAATGAAAACTTTAATTTTTTCAATTAGCTTGGAAGCCATTGCGAATATGCCATGTAATCCACATATTGGAGGAAGTTCTAAAGGGCACTTAGTAAGAGAAATTGATGCTTTGGGTGGAGAAATGGGAAAAAATATTGATAAAACCATGATACAAATCAAAATGTTAAATACTTCAAAAGGACCAGCAGTACATTCTTTAAGAGCGCAAGCTGACAGAAAGAAATATCAAGCTGAAATGAAACATACTTTAGAAAAACAAGAAAACCTAGAAGTCAAACAAGGGGAGATAGTAGATATTATTGTTGATAATGGAACAGTAAAAGCTATTAAAACAGATGTAGGTGCGGTTTATCATGTAAAAACAGTTATTTTAGCAACAGGAACATATCTAAAAGGAAAAATCTTTATTGGAGAATTTTCAAAAGAAAGTGGGCCTGATGGTGTAGCAGCAGCTAATAAATTATCAGATGTCTTAAAAAACTTAGGAATTCCTTTAGTAAGATTTAAAACAGGAACGCCAGCTAGAATCAATAGAAGAAGTATAGATTTTAGTAAAATGGAAATCCAAAGAGGAGATCAAGGAATTGAAGCATTTTCTTTTGAAGATGAACCAAAAGAATTTGAACAAGTAGATTGTTATTTAACTTATACAAATGAAAAAACACATGAAATTATTAGAAATAATTTACATAGATCACCATTATATGCTGGAAAAATTGAGGGGACAGGACCTAGATATTGCCCTTCAATAGAAGATAAAGTTGTAAGATTTAGTGATAAACCAAGACATCAAGCATTTGTTGAACCAGTAGGCTTAGACACAGAAGAAATGTATATACAAGGAATGAGTTCTTCACTTCCAGAAGATGTACAAATTGCTCTTTATAGAACAATACCAGGTTTAGAACATGCAGAATTTACAAGACCAGCTTATGCAATAGAATATGATTGTATAGATCCATCAAACTTAAAATTATCGTTGGAATATAAAGGAATTGATGGACTATTTATGGCGGGGCAAATCAATGGAACATCAGGATATGAAGAAGCAGCTGCACAAGGGTTAATTGCAGGAATTAATGCTGTACAAAAAATAAAAGGAAAAGATCCATTAATATTAGATAGATCACAAGCATATATTGGCGTGTTAATTGATGATATAGCTACAAAAGGAACCAATGAGCCATATAGAATGATGACCTCTAGAGCAGAATATAGGCTACTTTTGAGACAAGATAATGCTGATTTAAGATTAACAGAAATCGGACATAAAATAGGATTAATATCAGATGAAAGATACCAAAAGTTTTTGAAGAAAAAAGAAAATATAGAAAAAGAAAAGGAAAGATTACAACATTTGGTAGTAAAACCAACAGATGAAGTAAATAAGTTTCTAGTAGAACAAGGAACTTCAGCATTAACAAACGGAACGAAAATGGCAGAATTACTAAAAAGACCAGAATTAACTTATCAAAAATTAGGTGAAATAGATGAAAATAGACCTGAGCTTTCAAGACAAGAACAAGAAGAAGTGGAAATTCAGATAAAATATGAAGGATATATAAAATTACAAGAAGAGCAAGTAAAAAAATTCAAAAAATTAGAAGAAAAAATATTACCAGATGATGTAGATTATGAAAAAATCAAAGGAATCAGTTTAGAAGGAAGACAGAAATTAAATAAATTCAAACCACATTCTATTGGACAAGCATCCAGAATATCAGGCGTTTCACCTGCTGATGTATCTGTACTTTTAATTTATTTGCAACAATTAAAAGAAAAACAAAATAAAAATTAGTAGCAAAGTTGCCAAAGGGGACGGGCCATTTTGGCAACTTTTATAAAATATTAAAAAATGTAAAAAAGAGGTTGCCAAAATGGCCCGTCCCCTTTGGCAACTTGAGAAAGGAAATAAAAATGGATATTCAAGAATTTTCAGATTTGATGATAGAATATGGAAAAGAAATCAATATTGTGTTTACAGAGGAACAGTTGCAGAAATTTTATCAATATATGAATATGTTAATTGAATGGAATGAAAAAATAAATTTAACTGCAATTGTTGAACCAAAAGAAATTATAATAAAACATTTCATTGATTCTTTGACTATTGTTAAATTTATTGAACAAGATAAATTTGTTATTGATATTGGAACTGGGGCAGGCTTTCCAGGAATACCTATAAAAATTGTAAGACAAGATTTAAATATTACATTATTAGATTCATTAAATAAAAGAATAAATTTTTTAAATGAAGTTATAAATAATCTAGGGTTAAAAAATATAACTGCTATACATGCTAGGATTGAAGAATTTGCAAAAAATAAACAATATAGAGAAACATATGATGTAGCAACTTCAAGGGCAGTAGCTAATTTAACTACTTTATCAGAATATATGTTGCCAATGGTTAAAGTAAAAGGAACAGCAATATGTATGAAAGGTGCGGAAATAAAAGAAGAAACTTCGAAAAGTAAAAATTCTATAAAATTATTAGGTGGAAAAATAAATAAGATAGAAGAATTAACACTTCCAAAAAGCGATTATAAAAGAAATTTAATTATAATAGATAAAATAAGCCAAACGCCTAATAAATACCCCAGAAAGCCTGGAATTCCTTCAAAAGACCCACTTTATTAACAATCAAAAAATAGACGAAAAAAAGTCAAAAAAATTGTGAAATTTTATTGACTTTTTTTTTATATTTATATATGATTATAATAGAACACAAACAAACTAAAGAGTAAATGTTAACTAAAAATGGAGGCGAAAGATTTTGGGAAAAGTTATATCAGTTGCAAACCAAAAAGGAGGCGTTGGCAAAACAACGACAACCGTTAATTTAAGCACAATATTAGCAAAAAAAGGAAAGAAAGTTCTATTAATAGATGCTGATCCTCAAGGAAATGCGACAAGTGGATTAGGAATTGAAAAAGAAGTGGAGTTTTCTACATATGATATTTTAGTAAATGATACAGAAATAAAGCAAGCACTTCAAAAAACAGTAATAAAAAATTTATTATTATGTCCTTCAAACATGAATTTGGCAGGTGCAGAAGTAGAATTAGTATCTATGATGTCAAGAGAGCAAAGATTAAAAGAAAAATTAGAGGAAGTCAAGGATAGTTTTGACTATATTTTTATAGATTGCCCCCCATCATTGGGATTAATCACTTTAAATGCTTTTACAGCTTCAGACAGTGTATTGATTCCTGTACAATGTGAATATTTTGCATTAGAAGGATTAGGACAATTGTTAAATACTGTAAATTTGGTCAAAAAACATTTAAATAAAACAATCATGATAGAAGGAGCTTTACTAACGATGTATGACATAAGAACGAATTTATCAAATCAAGTTGTAAAAGAAGTAAAAAAATATTTTAATGATAAAGTCTATAAAACAGTTATACCAAGAAATGTAAGATTGAGTGAAGCACCAAGTTATGGAATGCCAATTACAGAATATGATCCTAGATCAAAAGGGGCAAAAGCATATGTAAAATTTGCAAAAGAATTTTTAAAAATCAATGAAGAAGAGAAAAAAGCAAAACATATGATGTAAAAATCAGCAAAAACAGTAAATATAAAGATAAATTTAAAGTTAGTAGTAAAAATGAAATATAGAAAGTAGAAAAATATAGAAAAAGAAAAACAAGGGAGGAGATATATATGGCAAAAATGTCAGGCTTAGGAAAAGGACTAGATGCGTTATTTGGACCTGCACCAGAAGAAGAGCAAATGCAAGAAAATGATATATTGAAAAATTTAAAAGTAACAGAAGTGGAGCCTAATAGAGATCAACCAAGAAAAAATTTCGATCAAGAATCTTTGGAGGAATTGGCAGAATCTATAAAAGAATATGGATTAATACAACCAATTGTTGTAACGAAAAAGGATGGATACTATGGAATTGTTGCAGGAGAAAGAAGATGGAGAGCTTCTAAAATAGCAGGATTAACAGAAATTCCTGCAATTATAAGAGAAGATGATGAAAGAATTAATTCTGAAATCTCATTAATAGAAAATATGCAAAGAGAGGATTTGAATCCTTATGAAAAAGCATTAGGTGTTAGAACTTTAATTGATAACTATGGATTATCACAAGAAGAAGTAGCAAAAAAATTAGGAAAAGGAAGAAGCACTATTGCAAACATAGTTAGAATCTTAAATCTAGAGCCTCGAGTATTAGAAATGGCAAAAGAGGGAAAACTAACAGAAGGACATTGTAAGGCACTGCTTGCGATTACAGACCCAGAAAAACAATATAAAACAGCTGTACAAATGCTAGAAAGAGGAGCAACGGTTAGACAAGTTGAGAAAAAAGCCAGAGTAAAAGAAACAAAAGAGGAATCAGATAGAAATCATATATTATACAAAAGTATAGAAGATAATTTTCAAAGTTTCTTTGGATCTAAAGTAAGGTTAGATGCAGGAAAAAGAAGGGGAAAAATCATTATAGAATATACTTCTAATGATGATTTAGAAAGAATATTAAATCTAATAAAATAAAAGAAGGTGATTAAATGGGGACAATATTAGAATTTTTGAAGACAGATACTTTTCTAATAATAAATAGTATTATATTATGTATTCTTTTTATAGGTTTTATTGTTATGTTAACCAAACTTCACTCTATTAATAAAAAATATAAAACTTTTTTAAAAAAATTAGGGAATGGAGAAAATATAGAAGAAGATTTAGAAAATTATATGTATAGAGTGGAAAGAGTTGAAAAACAAAATGCAGAAATTAAAAATCTAATAGACGTAATAGAGGCTAATATGGATAATTGTATTCAAAAAATAGGAATTGTTAGATACAATGCATTTAAAGATACAGGAAGTGATTTAAGCTTTGCACTGGCTATGTTAGATGAAAAGAATAATGGAGTGGTTTTAAATGGTATTTATTCTAGGGAAATGTCTAATATATATGCAAAACCTGTAGAAAATGGAAAATCAAAATATACGATTTCAGAGGAAGAGCAAGAGGCTATACAAAAGGCAATAGAAAATAAAAATGTATACAAGGTAAAAGAACAATAACTGGAATATTTGGAAATATAAAAAAATCATAAAAATCCTATTGACAAATGTCTTTAAAAATGCTAAGATAAATACTGTCGCTGGACATTTGTCTTCGATATGGAGAGGTGGTCGAGTTGGTTTATGGCACCAGTCTTGAAAATTGGCGTGCGTTAATAGCGTACCGTGGGTTCGAATCCCACCCTCTCCGCCAATAATATAGGAGTTAGATACACTAAAAATATCTAACTTTTATTGTTAGAGACAACAATGTTCTAAGGTATCTGATTGCAATTTTAAATTGTTAGTTGGGTCAGGTTCCTATTTATAAATAATTATATTTGGAGAAATACCCAAGTGGTGAAGGGGACAGTTTGCTAAACTGTTAGGTCTCGTAAGGGGCGCGAGGGTTCGAACCCCTCTTTCTCCGCCAAAGGATGATATAAAGTAAAAAAAATACTTTATATCATTTTTTTATTCAAATAAAATTAAAAAAACATGATTTCGTTGTCAAAAAATATATAGTTTGTTATAATAAAATGGATGAAAAAATTAAAGAGCCTAAAAATATACTTTGACAAGGAGAAAAAGAATATAATAATGAAAACAATTATAAACTCATTAAATATATTTTTTAAAAAAAGAGATAATTTAATTGTATTTTTTATAATTTTATTTTCAATTATAGGTGTATCCCTAAATGTTTTCATAATTTCTTCAGATGAATTATGGAATTTTCAAAATGTATACAAATTATATAATGGATTTGAATTATATAAAGATGCAAATGTGATATGCACGCCATTATTTTTTTACATAGGGAATTTTATTTTACATTTATTAGGTCCTAATTTTTTTAGTTTTAGAATTTATAATATAATAATAGACACAATACTATTTTTTAGTACATATGTATTATGCAAAAAATTAAAAATCCCTAAAACCATATCCTTGATTATTGTTTTTATTTTAATGCTTGTAAAGCGCTATGCATTGGTTTTATGTATGGCAAATTATAATATGTTAGCACTTACCTTTTTTGTAATAGGTCTATTATGTATATTAAAAGAGAATTTAACGAAAAAAGATTTAATTTTTCAGGGAATAATAGTATTTCTAATAGCATTTACTAAACAAAATATGGGGGTATATTATTTTTTAGCAATTTTAGTAATCATTTTTTTAGAAAATACAACAGTAAAGAAAAAATGCATAAATGTTTGTATGATATTGATTCCACTTCTTTTATTAGGGATAGGAAGTATTGCTTATTTTCAATATGCAGGAATTTTAAATGGCTTTATAGATTATGCCATATTAGGAATAGGAGAATTTGGACAAAAGAATATATCTTTAAATATAGCGTTTATAATTATTTGGATATCTATAATTTTATTAAATGTTTTGATATTTAAACAGATGAAAAAAAATGCATTACTAACTGAAAAAAAATATAAGATATTAAAAAGAGTAATTATAATTTCTATTTTTTTGACATTTTCTATATTTCCAATTATGAATTTTGCACATTTTATGATAGGAATGTATTTAGCATGGATTGTACTATTTTATATAATAAATTTTATTTGCTTAGATATTTTTAGGAGAAAATATTTAAAAATAGCAAAATATGGATTAATTATATTGGTTTGTATTGCAATTGCATTTTCTTTTTTAAACTATCTTAACTGGCAAGAAAATAGTATAAAAACTTATAATTCACCATATTATGGGGGGTTACTAGATACTAATACTAATGATAAAATTAAAAATATATCAGAATATATACAAAAATCAGATAAAAAAATAATTATTTTATCACATGATGCAAGTCTATATATGGTATATTTAAAAGAAAGCAATGGAAAAATGGACTTGCCATTTAAAGGAAATTTGGGAATGAAAGGTGAAGAAGGATTAATAGAAGAATTAAGTCAAATGCAAGGGGTAGAAGTTTTTATAAAAAAAGAAGAAGATGATATGAATTGGCAAGAATCAAAATTGGTAAGGAATTTTATTATACAAAATTATGAATGTATAGGAGAAATAGAGGATTTTATGATTTATGCGTTAGAAAATAAAAATTAATATGATAAATAATATAATCGGAGTTAAAGTATAAAATAGTTCAAATTTATTAATCTTGAACTATTTTATTTATTATAGGTAAATTAATGAGAATTATATCACAATCTTTCGAATTATGTAGTCAAGAGTTGAAAAAAATAAATTTTTACTATATAATATAAGTAAGAGAGTCTTAAGAAGGTGATATGTATGAAAATAGATAAAATTTTTGCAATTATATATATAGTACTAATGCTTTTTGTTGTTATGAATAATAAAGTCTATGCATATGAAGATTTGGAAAATGAAGAACTTAAAGTAGCGATATCATCAATTGATGATACAGTTAAAAGTGCTCGAAATTTTATTTCTGATGCTGATACGACAGGAACAGTAAATGAATCAGATGTAAAAGAATATGTAGGGTACATATATAATATCTTATTAGCATGTGGTCTAGTGATAGCGGTTGCTGTAGGCGTATTCCTAGGAATAAAATTTATGATGGATTCTGCAGAGGAACAAGCAGAAGTAAAGGAAATGCTTATTCCATATGTTGTTGGGTGTGTAATAATATTTGGAGCTTTTGGAATTTGGAAAATAGTAATGATGGTTATGGAAGGATTTAATTCATAAAGTAATTAAATCATAAAGGAGGGAGAAATCTATGAAAAAAGTAAAACAAATTTATAAAGTAGTTATAATTTTTTTTATAATGATATTGTCCTTAGGGTACAATATTTCATTTGCTGCTCAAGACTCATCATCAGATGATGTAGAAGAAGCAACAGGTTTTTCTCAAGGTTCATGGATATCTCCCGATTATTATGATCCTGGTGAATTAAATGATGGAGGAGAAATAATTAATATAGGAAATGAAATTATAGGGATATTAAGATTTGTAGGAAGTTTTGCTTCTGTTATTTTTATTGTTGTAATAGGAATTAAGTATATGATGGGAAGTGTAGAAGAAAAAGCAGAATACAAAAAAACTATGTGGCCTTATTTTGTAGGAGCATTATTAGTATTTGGTATTACAACATTTTTATCAATTATAGAAGCTATTGCTAAAGAGATTTAAGACAACTAACTATGAAAAGTTAATAGAGAAATATCGTTTTTCAGATAAAAAATAAAGAAAGGAGTGTATGGTTATTTAATTATAAATATATCATACAAGGAAGTATATGAATAAAAAATATATAAAAATTATGTTTTCAGTATTGCTTATTTTAATATTATTAAGTATAATACATAATAATGTATATGCGGCTTATTCTATATCAGATCTTCCAGGAAAAGAATTCACAAATCAAGAAGCAATAGATGTGGGAAATAAAACTGTAACTATAGTAACAACAATTGGAAGTGTACTTTCAGTTATTGTTCTAATTGTTCTTGGGTTAAAATATATGCTGGGAAGTATAGAAGAAAAAGCTATATATAAAAAAACATTGATGCCATATATCATAGGTGCAGGTTTGGTTTTTGGAGCAAATGTTATAGCAGGTGTGTTCTATTCAGTTATAACAAATTTATAAAAAAGTAAAAATGCCAAATAACTTGCAAAGGAATATAAAAATGTGATATAATATTATTAGAGTTATTAACATTTCTTATGACATATAAGAATTTTAAAAATAAATATTAAAGTATGGAGGGGAAGAGAATGAAAAGTATTTATAAGATTATATCAATAATGCTAATAGCAATTATAGTAATATCTTTAGGAACAACAGTTTTTGCAGTAGTAACTGGAGTAAGTGATCCTTCTACGTTAACTGGACAATCTGTAGAGGGAACTTCTAAAATAACAAGTATTGGTAACCAAATTATAACAATATTAACACTTGTTGGTACTATCGCATCTGTAATTGTATTAATTGTATTAGGTATTAAATACATGATGGGAAGTGCAGAAGAAAAAGCAGAATACAAGAAAACAATGATGCCATATATTATAGGTGCAGCTTTAGTATTTGCAGCATCTGCATTAGCTGGTATGTTATATGCATTCTTATCAAATATGCAAGCTTCTTAAAGAAAAAAAGGTTGGGAAGAAAGTTTCAAGATTTTATTCCCAATCTTTTTTTTTGTGAAGAATATTTCAGTTAAAAGGTCAATATCATTATTGAAAACTTACAATATTATTACAAATACATTACAAATTAAAAAAGTTCGTAGAAATAGTTACATATTTCTACTTTTTTTGTTATAATAATATATAAGTATAATTATTTTTTTTAGAGAGGTAAAAATATGGGAACTTATAATATACCTAGAAATGTAAAAGGAGAAGGTAGAATACTATTTGTTTTTTCAACAAAAGCATTAATTTATTCAGGAATAGGAGGACTATTGGGAGGTATTTTTTATATTATATTTAGCCTTATAGGACTAAATATAATAGGAATTGCTTTTGTATTGCTTTTAGCACTTACGGGATTTGTTATAGGAACATTTAAAGTTCCTACTTTGTCAAAATTTGAAGTTACAAGGAAAACAGGGGGAGAAGATATAGACGAAATTATAAAAAGGGCAATTAAATTTAAAATGAATAAATCTAAAATTTACGTTTATACAAAGGAGGAACATATAGATGAATAATATTGATCAAACATCACAATTGTTAACTATGTTATTGATAGGTTTTTTTATCATACTATTTATATTAGTAATAGTTTATATTGTCTTAAAAATGAAAGAAAAAAAACAAGAGAGTAATGAAAATAAAAAGAGTGAAGAGATTAATGAAAATGAAAAAAATGTAAAAAGTACAAGTGAAGGAAAAAAATCTATATTTGATTTTATGGAATTTGATAAAATAGAAGACAATATGATTATACAAAAAGATGGAGCTAGATGCATCATGGTAATAGAGTGTCAAGGAATTAATTATGACTTAATGTCATCATTGGAAAAAACAGGAGTAGAAGAAGGGTTTGTTCAGTTTTTAAACACATTAAGACATCCTATACAAATATATGTTCAAACAAGAACAATTAATTTAGAAGATAGTATAAATACATATAAAAAGAAGGTAAATGAAATAGAATCCAATTTAAATAGATTAAAACAAACATATGACCAAATGTTAGAAAGCAATCAATATACACAAGAAGATTTAAATAAAGTTTTTTTTGAAATAACAAAACAAAATAATTTATATGAATATGGAAAAGACATTATATATAATACAGAAAAAATGAGTTTAAATAAAAATATATTGAGTAAAAAATATTATATAGTAATAGCATACCATACCTCAGAATTAGGAAAAAATGAATATGACAAGAGTGAATTACAATCAATGGCTTTTTCTGAATTATATAACAGAGCACAGTCTATAATAAGAACAATTTCTGCTTGTAGTATTAATGCAAAAATATTAAATTCAACAGAACTTGCTGAACTATTATATGTTGCTTATAATAGAGATGAATCAGAAACTTTTGACTTGAAAAAGGCAATTAAAGCTGAATATGATAGTTTATATAGTACAGCACCAGATGTGTTAGAAAAGAGAATGAAGGAATTAGATAAGATAATAGAAGAAAAAGCAGTTGATAAAGTTAGAGATAAAATTGAAAAATATAATTCTACATATAGAGAGAAAGTAGAGCAAAAAGAAGCGTCAATAGAAGAATTAGCTGATGAAATGGCTAAAATCATATTACAAGAAAATAAAAAATATTTAGGGGAAGAGCTTGTTAATGGTATTTTAGAGGAGGATGAAAAAAATGAGAATAGGAAAGAAAAAACAAAAAGCAAATCTAGAAATGCAAAATAATAATAAGCCACAAAAAGAATTATTTAAAAGAGCAACCGTAAAGGAATTGATAGCTCCTTCCGGAATAGATGCATCTAATACAGACCGATTAGAAATTATATCAACTTTAAAAAGATATGCTAGAAGTTTTTTTGTTTCAAATCTTCCAAGAATGTGCACATTCCCAGATCTTTTTAGAGATATGTATTTGTTTGGAGATATTAATACTTCTGTATACATCAATCCAATACCAGAATCCAGATCACAAAGTGAATTAAATAGGGTTATTAATGAATTAGAAACAGAAAGAATAGTAGCCCAAGATAAAGGAAATATAAATAGAGAAAGTAATTTGACACAAAAGAGAATGGAAGCAGAACAATTAAGAGATGAAATTGCAGCAGGTTATAATAAATTATTTGAAGCTTCAATTATAGCAACATTATATACATATAACTTAGAAGATTTAGAAAGACTTACAAAGCTATTAGCAGCAGAAATGTCAAAATCATTAGTAGGTATTAAAAGTGCATGGGCTATGCAAGAAGATGCATTTAAAAGTAATTTACCTTTGATGGAAAATAAGATAGGAAAAGAACATACATTTGATAGAAGATCAATGGCAACAGTATTTCCTTTTACGACATCAGAAATTGGACATTCAACAGGGGTACCATTAGGATTTAATAAACAAACAGGAACGCCAATTTTATTTGATAATTTTCATTCATCATTGACTAATTATAATATGGTAATTTTTGCAAAATCAGGTGCTGGTAAATCTGTTACAATGAAAACATTGATATCAAGATCTTCTGTATTAATGGGAATTGAAAGTTTAGCATTAGACGCTGAAGGAGAATATTCAATTGTAGCAGAAAGTTTAGGTGGAATTAATGTTGTATTAAGTCCAAACTCTAAGACAATTATTAATTTATTTGATGTAGAGACAGAAACAGTTAAAGACGAAATAACAGGAAGAGAAAGAATGGTTATTAATATAGAAAATAAAGTAGAGGATGTAACACAGGCTTTACTTACAATGGCTAGGGGAAGTACAAGAAGTACAGAAGTAAACGAATTAACCAAACAAATTATAGCAGAGTCTGTCTCAGAAGAATATGCAGCAATAGGTATAAATTCTAATCCAAATAGTCTGTATGAACAAAGTAGCCAATTTAACAGGCAAGACAAATTATATCGTCAAAAGAAAAATATGCCTACTATAGGAAGTTGGTATAAAAGGATTCAAAGAAAAGCAGAAGAAAATAAAAATACAGATTATCAATTTCATTATAGTTATTTACTAAAAGTAATGAAACAATATATTAGAGAATATGATGGGCAAATGGCTTATTTTGATGGCCAATCTACTTTTGAATTATTAGAAGGAGCACCTTTCATCAATTTAGATATTTCCCAGTTGGAAGAAAGATTTGCAAGACCATTAGCACAACAAATTTTATTATCTTGGATTTGGGAAAAATTTGTAAAAAAGAATAGTGAAGATAGAAAAAAAGCAATTAAGAAGAGAGTTATAGTAGACGAGGCTTGGATGTTATTGCCATATCCAGAAGCAGTTGACTTTTTAAATACAATGGCAAGACGTGCAAGAAAAAGAAATGTATCTTTGGCAGTAGTATCTCAAAGATTTCAGGATTTTTATGAAAAACCAGAGGCACAAGCAGTTTTAACATCATCAGATACAAAATTATTTTTAGCACAAGATAAATCAGAGATACAATACTTAAAAGAAGTATTCAAACTAAGTGAAGGAGAAGCAGGTTTCTTAGTTACTTGTTTAAAAGGAGAAGGATTATTGAAAGTAGGTTCAGAATCTGCAATATTACAAATCACTCCTACGCAAAAAGAATTTGAATTTGTAGAAACAAATTTAAATAAATTGGTAACTATGAATAAAAAAAGACAAGGAGTATAAATATGGTTAATAATTTTACAAAAAAGAAATTGGTGCGAAAGATAATAATTATTTTAACATTTTTAACAATATTTAATTTTATATATCCATACATGCCTGTTATAGCAGATGATGATTCCAAAAACTTGACAGAACAAGATGAGGAAATTCCTGGTGGTGTATTATTAACTCCAATAACAAGTTTGATTACATCATTATGTGAGGGGGTTATTAGTGTATGCCAACAAAACATATTAGGTATGGGGGCAAGTAGTATACATGTAACATCTGATGAAACCAATGTACTACTTACAACATTGGGAGGAGCCATCATTGGAGCTGGATTAGGAGCATTATTAATAGCTAGTGGTCCAGTAGGATGGGTTGCAATAGGAGGTGCTACAATAGGAATAGCAGGAGGAGCTGCAATAGGAGCTGGAGCAATAGGAGCAACGACTTTTATTGTAGCGAATGCACATAATAAAAGTCTACCAGACGACTATTATTTACCAATTTATAATATAAGTCCACAAGAAATTTTTTCTGATATGATACCTGCATTACATGTAAATTTCATCAATCCAACTGATTATGAAGATGAATATGGTATAGAAGAAGATATAGTAGATGAAAATGGGGATGTAGTGGCTTCTAGGAATACAGCAAAAGAATTAGCCCCAACAATTTCAAAATGGTATGTAGCTATTAGAAACATAGTTTTAGTTGGATTAATGGCAGTATTGTTGTATATAGGTATTAGAATTGTTATTAGTTCAACAAGTAATGAAAAAGCAAAATATAAAGAACGTATTAGAGATTGGTTGGTGGCTGTTATTATATTAGTATTTATGCATTATATTATGGCATTTGGTTTAACGATTACAGGATATATAACACAAATGTTGAATTCTCAGAATAACTTTATAATATATCAAATTGAAGATTTTCCAATAGATAAAGTAGCAGATGGAGAAGATAAAACAAGATTAGAGAATTTAATGGATGGCACGACTTTAAATTATCCGGTAAATCTTATGGGATTAGCAAGAATACAAACACAATTAGCAAGTGTAGATGAAAATGGAAATGCAATCATGTCATGGGAAAAAGTAGGATATGTTATTATATATGCGGTATTAACAATATTAACAGTTATGTTTTTAGTTATTTATTTTAAAAGGGTAATTTATTTAGCATTCTTAACGATTATTGCCCCTTTAGTTGCATTAACATATCCAATTGATAAAATAAGTGATGGACAAGCACAAGCTTTTAATATGTGGCTGAAGGAATATATGTATAATTTGTTATTACAACCATTTCATTTATTGTTATATACAATTTTAGTAGGTTCAGCAATGGAATTGGCTCAAAGCAATATGATATATGCCATTGTGGCAATAGGATTTTTATTACCAGCTGAAACATTATTACGTAAGTTCTTTGGATTTGAGAAGGCAGGAACTACAGGAACAATTATGGGAGGAGCCGTTGGTGGAGCAATGGCCATGACTGCTTTAAATTCAATAGGCAGATTAAAAGGTATAGGACATCATAATCCAAATAAAGATTCAGATTCAAAAGATGATGGTAATGTAAGAACAGCTGACAGAGGTGGAGATTCTCTATTTGCAAATGCATTTGGAGGAAATCAAGATGAAGAAGGTGGCCGGTGGTATACAACCAAGAATGATGAATGGACAAGGAAGTGAAGCACAACCACCGGAAATAGCAGGCGGAAATACTGAGCCGACAGAAGGTGGAGGTGTTGCACCATCAGGAATTATATTACCAGGTTCACAAGGAGGTAGTACCAATAGGAGCGATACAATAAGAACTACTCCAACAACCGAAGAACCAGCAGGAATAACCAGAAATATTGGTAGAACTTCACCAACAAATGTACCACCTGGTGCAGGATATACACCTTCAGGTATATGGATGCCAGGAGCACCTCAACTTGGAAATCCATCTACAACGGTACAAGCACAACCTCAAGGTAATAATGGACAAACTCCACAAGCGACAGGAATACAAGTACCACCAACAGGAACAAGAACGAGAATACCATCAACTGGAACACAACAAAGGATGCCAGTTAGAGTACCTAAAAAAACATTGAAAGATAAAGCAAAAGCATTTGGTAAAGTAGCAGGAAGATATACAGGAAAAGGATTAAAAGCGTTAGCAAAATCTGCTCCAAGAAAAATAGGTCAATTATATGGAGCTGCAACATGGGCAACTGTAGGGGCGATTTCTTCCTTAGCAACAAATGATGCAACATCCAATATGTTACAATATACAGCTACAGGAGCTGCGTTAGGATATGCTACTGGTTGGAAAGGATTAGGAGCAGCTGGAGGGTTAGGAGCAGCAACTTCCGCAGGAGCTGGAATACTTGGAACTGCTGCTGCAACTGGAGCAGGATATGTAGCAGGAGATACAGTTGATGATGCTTATGAAAGATATAATGATATAAGGCAAGGAGTTAATTCAGCCTCTGCACAATATGAAGAAGAATTATATGGTTCAGATGCTTCAAAAGTAAGAAATCAAAGATTAGATGAGAAATTCTTAAAAGATAAAAAAGCTAGAAAACAATATGAAGAAGCTTTTGGAAAAGATGGTAGAGAGGAAGCAATGAATCAAGCGATAAAATACAGACAATATGGTGTAACAGATGACAAAATGATTATAAAAGCAATGCAACTAGAAGGACTAAATGATCAAGATACAGCTTCAGAAGAAAGAATTGGTTATGCTAAAATTGCTTCTACTGCTAAAACAGAAAAAGAATTACAAGATTACGGAAAGAGGCTTCAAGAAAATGGCATAGATGAAGAAAAAGTAAAAGAAATTAACAGAATTGTAAGAGATATGCAAAAAGTATAATAGAGAGAAAGGGAGTATATGAGAAAATTAAGATTATTTTATCAAAATTATAAGGAGAAAATATGGATATCAATTGGTATGATAGCATTAGTTTTAGTACTAATTCGTCTTGCGAATAATAATATCCAAAAAGAGAATGAAGAAACAATTGAAAATGTAACATCTGAAGTAAGGAATAATATTTCATATGCACCTTCTCAATCTATTATTTCTGACTCAAGCATATCTGAAGAAAATGCAGAAGAAAATATAAATATAATAGAAAACTTTATAGATTTTTGTAATAATAATCAAATTGAAGAGGCTTATAACTTATTAAGTACTGACTGTAAAGAAGAATTATTTCCTACAGTAGAAGATTTCTATAATAATTACTATAAAGATATATTTACGGAAAAAAAATCTTTCGATACAGAATTATGGGGAAATTCCGGAATAGTTACTTATAGAATCAAAATTCTAAGTGACATTATGGCTACAGGAATAGTAAGTGATGAATTTATAGAAGATTATTATTCCATTATATCTGAAGATGGCAATAAAAAATTAAATATTAAAAATTTTGTTAGTAAGGTAGAAATTAATAATAAGAAGAGTATAGAAGATATCGAATTTAATGTATTAAATAAAAAAACTTATATAGATTATAAGATTGTTGAAGTAGAAATAAAAAATAATTCTGATAAAAAAGTGATTATAGATACAAAAGAAAATACAGAATCAGTATATATAAGAGATATGAATGGTGTAGGATATGGATGGTATGGACATGAAATTGCAGATAATCTTTTAGATTTGGAACCAGGAGAATCCACAAATTTAGAAATTAAATTTAATAAAATGTATAATACCAATAGAAAAGATAAAACAATTCATTTTACAGATATTCATAAAGAAGGTATGGAAGAAACACTAAGTATAGAAATAGGAATATAGGAGGTTAAATATGGCAGAAGATAATAATGTAAAAAATATAATAGTAAAAAAATTTAAAAAAATTATCTCTGTCATTATTGTTGCTTTTCTTTTAGTAGTTATCATTGCTGCAGCTTTTTGGGGAACAATTTCAACAATATATGAAAAAGTAAGTGACGTTTTTACAGATGTATTAGATAATATTCAAATTAATGGAAATAATCTAGAAATCAATGAAGACTACCTTGAAGATGCTGAAAAACGATTAGAACGATTAGGTATTGATGCAGAAGATTTAGGATTAGGAGGACATGAGGAATATTTAGAGAGATTCCTAGAAGCAGAAATCGTTACAAATTATCCATATTTAGGAGGAGATGGTTTACAAGGTACTGTCTATTTTGAAAGAGCGAAAATTGATGGTTCCACAACAGAACTAAAATATATTGCTTATGATGAATTTTATGCTATGAAAAATGATGGAAATAGTGAAATATATGACTATTTTACAGTAGATACAGATGATTGGACTGTACATGTAGTCAAAAATTCATCACAAAATAGTTTTGAAATCGAAAAAATTAATTATAAAAACATGGTAGAAAAATTTTCAATGCCGTTTGAATTTACAATTGCATTAGCAATGACTAGCCAAAATCCACAATTTGCTTTAGCAGTAGTTAATCTAGTAAAAGATTCAAGGATTGTTGTAACTATTGCTGAATCTAAAACTACAAGAACAACAAATACAACAGATACATATCATATAAATAAAGTAATTACAAATATTGAAACAGGTGAAGTAAGTGAAACAAATGAAGATAATGTTACAGAATATGAGCCAGAGGTTGAAGAAAGTTATTACACATCTGTGTTTTTATCAAGAGCAAATACATGGATTTTAAATCAAATAACAGATTTTTCATATAATGATACAGGAGATGTAGCAGGAGAACCACAGATAACAGAAATTGAAGGTAGTACTGGTTCTGGAGTATCAGATGGTAATCGCGTTGTTACGACAATTAGTGATAGAAAATTGACAACTGTTATTACGACAAGACGACAAAGTTGGAATCAAGGACAACCAAAAATAATAGAAAAAACAAGTAATTTTACAAATCTGATATTAAGAGATACTAATAATATTTCTGGACAAGGTCTAATTGGTGTAGCAAAAGTTTGCCATGATTATTTAGCTGATAATGGATACACATATCAATATGGTGCAGGTCATTCAGAATTTCCAAATATTGAATCTATAAGTTCAATTGATTGTAGTGCTTATGTTAGTTGGGTGTTGTATAAAGCTGGTTATGAAGATGTTGGTGCCCAAAGTTCAGAAACTTTAATTAATTATGCACAGAACAAGGGGTGGGAAGTTATTAATTCACTTAATGATGTAAAACCAGGAGATATTATGATATATGATGGGCATACCAATATATTAGTGTCAATTGAAGGCGATAAATATTTGTGCTATGATTGTGGTTGGGATGGTGCAATTCAAGCGAAGGATCCGATAGAATATGATGTAGAAGGAAAATTCAAATATGCTCTAAGACCAAATGATGAAATAGCACAGGCTTTAGAGCCAAAAACGATAGCAGATTTAAAACAAACTGTACAAGAATATGTTGACGGTATAACAGAAGGCACATATCAAGTTCGTGTATTGAATTTAGATAAAACAAATAATAATAGTTTTACAATCGGTAGTGGAAATGTCAAATCCGAAGGTTGGTTAAAATTATTTATTATGGCAACTGCATATAATGAAGTAAAAAATGGAAATATAGAAGAAGAAGCAATTAGTTCAGATGTTGATAGAATGATAACAACAGACAGTAATGATGCAGCAAATGCAGTTTTAACAACTTTGGGTGAAGGAGATATAGAAGAAGGAATCAATAAAGTAAATGAATACTTAACTAGAAATAATTACAATAGTACCAATATGGGAGAACAGTTATCAACAGTAGAAGGAGCAACAGGTAGTGATAATAATTATACAAGTGCAGCTAATGTATCAAAATTATTAAATAGTATTTACAACAATAAATGTATTAATAAAACATATTCAGAAAAAATGATGGATATTTTAAAAAGACAATTATTAATAGAATATATTCCATCAGCTATTACAGAAGGTACAGTAGCAAATAAAACTGGAGAGCAAAGTGATATTTTGCAGGATGCAGCAATTGTTTCGATAGAAAATGCAAATTATATACTAATAGTTTCTGCAAGTGAAATATCAGATAAAACAGAGGCAGCAAGTAAAATAGCAGATATATCAAGAATTGTAAATGCATTTTTCGTAGAAAATGGAAGTGTAAATGATAATAGTAACAATTTTATTCAAGACGATGAATTAGATATTATTATGAATGGAAGAAGAGTTTGTTACAAAGTGCCAAATATAGGATATCAATGTCCACTAGATAACCTTGTAGATGCACATGAAATGTTATTTGAATTATTGGCAAGTGAAGAAAAGACACAAAGTCATGAGAATTTAATGAGATATTTATTATATTTACTTACAGGTGATAGTTATGGCGTAGAAGAATTTGACTTTGAAGAATTTGTAAATGGAAGTTTTTCTGGTGCAGGAGGTGCTTGGGCAGCTATATGGGGAGACGCATGTACCAGAGAAGAATTCATTGCAGCTGTAAAGGCATATAATCCACCAAATGTTACAGGAAATGGTGGAAGATCATGTGTGGAATGTTATCAAAAATATTTTGTGGCTAATGCTGAGAATTTTTATGATATTTGTACAAAAAATGGAATGGATCCGAGATTTATATTTTGTATAGGAATCCATGAGAGTTATTATGGAACTTCTAATATTGCTAATACAAAGGGAAATTTCTTTGGATGGGGAGCATATGACTGGGATCCAGGAGGAAGTGCTGTTACATTTGCAGATATGTCTGAAGGAATAGAAGATGTTAGTAGCGGATTAAAAGAATATGTAACTCCTGGTACTTGGCAGTATGAAAGAATTCAAGCAAATGGATATGATCCAACTACAATAGAAGGAATTGGTTCATTATATGCTTCTGACCCAAATTGGGCAACAGCAGTAAAACAGCATATGACAAATATATTTGGTTGTACAGGAAATACGACTTATAATGATGGAGAAGCAACTGAAATGCAGGCAAAAATTGTTGAAATAGCTTCTTCACAAGACACTCTAGGAAATCCAGGAGGATATTGTCAGGCATGGGTAGCAGATGTATATGAAAAGGCAGGGCAATCTAGAGTATCTCAATGTTGTGCATCATATGCAGCTGATAAATGGGTAGTTTCACAAGATAAAAATAATATACCATTAGGTGCTTGTGTATATGGTCATTCCTATAATTATCAAGCTAAGTGTAGTACATATCATGAAACACGTGAAGCTGGGCATGTTGGAATTTATATAGGAAATGGGCAAGTTGCCTCAAATGTCGGTGGAATAAGAATAGAAAGTCTAGATTCTTGGATATCATCTTTTGGCTGGAAAGGCTGGGGATGGAATGGTGGAATAGACTATTCTAAATAATTGAGAGGTGTAAGATTTGAAAAAATTAAAATTTATAATAATTATTGTTATAATTATAATTTTAATATTAGTAGTTATTTTTTTAAAAAAACAGAATAATTTAGAAAGCGAAGATAATATAATAGCTGCAAGAGATGTTCCAGAAACCCAAAAAATTCCTTTGGAAAAAGAAGAATCTGTAGGAACCTATTTATTAATAGATGAAATTGTTAATAACTTTTTCTTATATATTTCTGAAAATGACGAAAATATAAATAATTCTGAAGCAGCATATTCTGTTTTGGATGAAGAATATATAAGTCAAAATTCAATAACGAAGGATAATATTCTAAGTTTTTTTGAAGAATATAGAGATTTTAATAGTTATTCAACAAAAAATATGTATAATAAGAAAATAACTGCCTCTGAAGCAGTGGCAAATGCTTTTTATTACATAAAAGGTGTTATTAGGATAAATGGAGAAATAAAAGATGTTTATAGCATTGTAAAGGAAGATGTTTTCAATCAGACATATAGTATACAGTTTATAGATGAAGAAGAATTTAATACAACAGTAGAAGATAGTGATAATGTAGATATAGAGAAATTTGAAATAAAAAATAAGGAATATAATCAAGTCTATATAAAAACAGCAACAAATTATGATATATGCTTAAAACACATGGAAGACTATAAAAATGCTTTGGCTAATAATGTAGAAGAAGCTTATGAGAGGTTAGATGAAGAGTATAAAGAAAAAAGATTTGGTAGTTTGGAAAATTTTGAAAAATATAGACAAGAAAAACAAGAAACTTTTGGAAAAGAAAATTTTGTGCAATATTTAGTTAATGATTATGATACATATAAGCAATATGTATGCAAAGATCAATATGGAAATTTATATATTTTTGAAGAAACATATCCTATGGAATATTCATTAAAATTAGATACTTATACAATCATGACAGATAAATTTAAACAGGAATACGATAACGGAAGTAATCAAACTAAAGTACAAATGAATATAGATAAATTTATCTTAATGATTAATAATCAGGATTATGAAACTGCATATGATGTTTTAGATACTAATTTTAAAAATAACTATTTTAAAACTTTAGAGGAATTTGAAGAATATATAAAAACTAATATGTATAGATATAATGATATAGAGTTTACAAATTTTGATGTGAAAGGAAATGTTTATACATGCTCAACAAATTTGACAGATTTATCTAATGGAAAATATATAGATGAAACAAAAGGAACGGGAGGGTCTGGTTATATATTAAATTGGAATTTTTTAGTTCAATTACAAGACGATTATCAATTTATCCTATCTTTTGAAGTAAAATAAAAAAAAAGTATTTATAGAAGTAAGTTAGAATTTTCTATAAATACTTTTTTATTTAAAAAGATTATTAAATAAATCAATGATATAGCTAAAAGCAAAATTGGTATTATATAATTCTTTAAAATAGTTTTGTACAAAAGGAATATTCCATATAATAAATAAAATAAAAATAGCAATTATAAAAGCTATAAAATTTTTTAAATAATCTTTAAAAGTCTTTTTATATTTAATTTTATAACCTCTATTCTTTAAATCTTGAATATAGGCATCATAGTAAGCCTGTTGTTTAGCTTGTTGAACTTGTCTATCATAATCCAAATCTTTTTGATATTGTTCTGCTTGTTTTTTTTGAAAATTTATATCAGGGTTCTGATTTTGATGTATATAGGCATTGGATTGGTGAATATGTTGCTTATTATTGGTTTGAGAAGTATTCTTTTGCTGCAAATGATGTAAATGATTTAATTCGTTTTTTAACACTTGATTTTGTTTATACATTGCATTATAGTTTTCCTGAGAAATTGTCGTAGTAGCCAATTGTTTATCATATGCTATTTTAAGAGTAGGATTAGATAAAGTTTGATAAGCTTCATTAATTAATTTCAAAGTCTCTTCTGCTTCTTTTTTATGTAAACTATCTTGTAAGTCAGGATGATATTTTTTAGCTAAGGTTTTATATGCTTTTTCAATAATTTCAGGTGAGGCATTTCTGTCTACCTCTAATATTTCATAATAATTTTTATCCATCGTAATAATCCTTTCTCGTAAATGATACCATAAAAAATGTAAGTTATCAATAAAAATTTAAAATTATATTGTAATTAGTAAATATTTATTGTACAATAAAACCACCTTCATAAGGGAGGTGATTTTGAGATGAAGGAATTAATACAAGTATTAAAACTCCTAATACTTTTAGAAATATTACAGTACATAAATAAGGAGAAAAAATAGAGGAAGCTGCAACTTCCTCTATTTTTTATTTTGATTTATCATGAAAGAATTAATACAAATTTCTTCCTATATAAAGTATACAACAATTTAGAAAATATGTCAAATTTTACGCATCAATTTTTTGTGAATGCTCGATTTTTTCAGCAGAGTTTGTTTGTGGTGCTGGTTCATTTTCTTTCGCGATTGCTGCTTTTCTAGCTTGTTTTGTTTTCAAATTATCTTTTGCAACAGTCATTAATAATTTAATTCTGTTTGCTTGGTTTGTCTCACTAGCACCAGGGTCATAATCTACTGGAGAAATATTGGCATCTGGATATTTTTCTCTAATCGTTTTGATAACACCTTTACCAACAACATGATTTGGTAAACAAGCAAATGGTTGTACACAGATAATATTTGGAATATCATGTTCAATATATTCAATCATTTCAGCTGTTAAGAACCAACCTTCACCAGTTTGATTTCCGATAGATAATACATCTTTTACTTTATCTTCTAGGTGCCAAATATCACAAGGTGGTAAATAACCTTTTTTAGAATTTGCTAAAGCGATTTTCATATCTTTTTCTAATATATCAATTAATTTGATGGCAGCCTTCATTATTTTTGAAGAAGTTTTATTAGTGTTTAATAAACTATTGAAAGTAATTTTATGTGTAGCCATAAATTTAACAAATCCCATAAAGTCAGGTAAAATAACTTCAGCACCTTCTTTTTCTAGTAAATCGGCAACATGATTATTTCCAAATGGATGATATTTGATAAGAACTTCTCCAACAATACCAACCCTAGGTTTTTCAATAGATGTGTCTAATTCGATTTTTTCAAAGTCATTGACAATATCATAAATACTTTGTTTAAATTCTTTGGTTGTTGATTTTTGAAGCAATTTTTTGCATTTTTCCATCCACTCATCAAATAATTTTTGTGTTTCACCTTTATTTTTTTCATAAGCTCTGTTTTTGGTTAACATTTTTTGTAATAAGTCACCATATAAAATTGTTTTTAATAAACGTTCAATTAATGGTACTGTTATTTTAAATCCTGGCATTTTTTCCATACCAACAATATTAAATGAAATAACTGGTATATTTTCAAATCCTGCATCTTTAAGAGCTTTTCTAATAAATCCTATATAATTAGTTGCTCTACATCCTCCACCTGTTTGTGACATAATTAGAGCTGTTCTGTTTAAGTCATATTTACCAGATTGAAGAGCTTCAATCATTTGTCCAGTTACTAATATAGATGGATAACAAGCATCATTATTAACATATTTTAATCCAGTTTCTACTGTTTTTTGTGTGCATTCCCTTAATAGTTCCACTTTATATCCACTAGATTGTACGGCAGCTTCTAATAATTCAAAATGAATAGGTGCCATTTGTGGTACTAAAATGGTATAATCTTTTCTCATATCTTTTGTAAAGATTTTTTTATGTTGCTCATAATCACCAGTAGCATGATGTTCTCTTTTTTCTTTTTCACGTTTATTCATACTAGCAAGTAATGAACGTATACGAATTCTAACAGCTCCTAAGTTATTAACTTCATCAATTTTAATTAATGTATACATTTTATCATAACTAGATAAGATTTCTTCTACTTGGTCTGTTGTAACCGCATCAACACCACATCCAAAAGAATTTAATTGAACTAATTCTAAACAGTCATGTTTTCCAACAAAATCTGCTGCTGCATAAAGTCTTGCATGGAATACCCATTGGTCAACAACACGAATTGGTCTTTTTACTTCTGTTTGATTTGAAATACTGTCTTCTGTTAAAACACATAATCCTAATGAAGTGATTAATGTATCAATACCATGATTGATTTCTGGGTCAACATGATATGGACGACCAGCTAAAACAATACCTTTCAAATGATTTTCTTCTATGTATTTTACCGTTTCAGCACCTTTTCTACGGATATCTTCTTTACATTTTTGATATTCTGCTTCTGCTTTATCGGCTGCTTCATTTAGTTCTTCTTTGGTAAAGTGATATTGTTTAAATTCATCTAATTCTAACATTTTCTTTACTAAGTTTTTCTTATCAAAAGGTAAGAATGGATTTAAGAATTTTACGGTAGGATCTTTTAATCCTTCTACATTATTTTTTAATACCTCAGAATAAGAAATAACAATAGGGCAGTTATAATGGTTATCTGCTTTTTCATATTCTTTTCTAGAATATGGCATACAAGGATAAAAGATGGTTTTGATTCCTTGCTCTAATAAACTTTCGATATGTCCATGTGAAAGTTTTGCAGGATAACATACTGATTCTGAAGGCATAGATTCCATACCTTTTTCATAGGTCTTTCTGGTACTCTTTTCAGAAATAATAACTCTAAATCCTAAACTTGTAAGGAAAGTAAACCAGAAAGGATAATCCTCATACATATTTAAAACTCTAGGAATTCCAATGGTTCCTCTGGTTGCATATTGTTCTTCTAATGGTGTATAATCAAAAATTCTTTCATATTTGTATTGTACTAAGTTTGGTAAATTTTTAGATTTTGTAACAACACCTGCACCTTTTTCACAACGGTTACCAGTTACATGGATTTGGCCATTGCTAAATTTATTGATTGTTAATTTACAATGGTTTTCACAGTTATTACAATGTGTATGTGTGATTTTTATTTTTAAATTATCTAATTCATCTTCTTTTAAGATGGTAGATGTATATTCCATATCTAAATTAGCTTCATATTGTTCTTTTGAAAGTAAAGCCATTCCGTAAGCACCCATTAATCCTGAGATATTTGGTCTTACAACATTTTTACCAACAATTAATTCAAAAGCTCTAAGGACTGCATCATTATAGAAAGTACCACCTTGAACAACAATATGTTTTCCTAATGTTTCAACATCTCTAACTTTCATAACTTTTTGAATAGCATTTCTGATAACTGAATATGATAATCCACTAGAAATATCTCCAACAGAATAGCCTTCTTTTTGTGCTTGTTTGATTTTTGAGTTCATAAATACGGTACATCTTGAACCTAAATCAACAGGTCTTCTTGATTTTAGTGCTTCTTTAACAAATTCAGATATTTCTAAATTCAAACTTTTTGCAAATGTTTCTATAAAAGAACCACATCCAGAAGAACAAGCTTCATTTAACATGATATTATCAATAGAACCATTTTTAATTCTAATATATTTCATATCTTGCCCACCAATATCGACAATACTGGTTACATCTGGTTCAAATGTTTTAGCAGCTGTATAATGGGCAATTGTTTCAATTTCGTTTAAATCAACATTTAAAGCTGTTTGAATTAATTTTTCTCCATAACCTGTAACGCCACTATATCTTAAAATGGCTTTTTCAGGTAATACTTTATATAATTTTCTCAACATATCCATAACACTTTGTAATGGATTTCCTTCATTGCTACCATATAAAGAATATAATAAATTACCATCTCTATCAATTAATACAAGTTTTGTGGTTGTAGAACCTGCATCAATTCCTAAGAAACAATCGCCTTCATAATTTTCCAATGGTTTTGAAGGAACTGTTGCTTTACTATGTCTTTCTTTAAAAGCTTCATATTCAGCTTCATCTTTAAATAAAGGATCAAGTGGTTGTGTGGTTGTATCATGAGAGTTTTTAAAATTCTCTATTTTCTTTTCCAATTCATTAGGTGTAATCACTTCTGTATTAAATGAATCCAAAGCAGCACCTTTTGCAACTAATAAATGTGCATTTTCTGGTACAATAATTTGGTCATCTGTTAAATGTAATGTTTCTATAAAACGCTTTCTTAATTCTGGTAAATAACTTAAAGGACCACCTAAAAATGCAATATTTCCTCTAATAGGTCTACCACAAGCCAATCCACTAATCGTTTGGTTAACAACTGCTTGGAAAATAGAAGCTGCAATGTCTTCTTTTGCGGCACCTTCATTAATTAAAGGTTGTATATCTGTTTTCGCAAAAACACCACAACGAGAAGCAATTGGATAAATGGTTTGATATCCTTTTGCTAATTCGTTTAAACCTGCTGTATCTGTATGTAATAAAGAAGCCATTTGGTCTAAAAACGCACCAGTACCACCAGCACAAGTACCATTCATTCTTTGTTCAATAGAATTATCAAAATAGATAATTTTGGCATCTTCTCCACCTAATTCGATAACAACATCTGTTTTTGGAAAATATTTTTCAATCACTCTTTTACAAGAAACTACTTCTTGAATAAAATCCACTCCTAAAAATTTTGCAGCAGACATTGCTCCAGAACCAGTTAAGGCAATTGTGAAAGAAGAAGAAGGATATTTTACTAGTAATTCTTCTAAAACTTCGCAAACTGTTTTTTTAGCATCTGAAAAATGTCTACGATAATCTGAATATATGGTATTTTTGTTATTATCCATTACGATTATCTTGACTGTTGTAGATCCAACATCAAGTCCAACATGTAAAATTTCATTCATGACAAAAACTCCTTTTTTGTATATAAATTTTTCATTATTATCCACCCTAATTGTATACGGAAAAGCCACTTTTGTCAAATGGAAATTGTTGTAAAAGTTGCCAAAGGGGACGTGCCATTTTGGCAACTTTTCATCAGAGATGTTTTTTCTTATGAAGATTTTAAATTAAAATAAGTTGCCAAAATGGCACGTCCCCTTTGGCAACTTTTTTTAAGTTCTAAAAAGGACAAACAAATAATACAATAGGTAGTAAATAAAATTAATTAAAATAAATTAAAATTCAAAGAAAGGAATGAAAATAACATGAATAAAAAAATAGTGATTATTTTTACCGTTTTATTAATTATTATATTAGTAGGAGGATATTTTATTATTAATTATTTTAAAGGGCAACAAGAGGAAACAACAATAGAAGAATATACACCAGAAGAAGAAATTACTGAAGAGCAAAATAGACAAACCATTGTGAGTCTATATTTCTTAGAAAAAGAAACAAATGAATTGGCTCCTGAAGCGAGATTAGTGGATATTAAAGAAATTATGAATACACCTTATGATAAATTGGTAAATATGTTAATAGAAGGTCCCAAAAATGAAAAATATACGAAATTAATTCCTGAAAATACAAAATTAAATCAAACATATAAAGAGAAAGATATGGTATATTTAGATTTTTCAAGTGAATTTTTAAATTTTAATAAGGAAGATCCAACTGTAAAACAAAATATCATTGATAGTTTAGTAAAAACGTTAACTCAGTTAACAGAGGTAAATTCTATTAAAATTTTAATTGATGGTGAGGAAAATGAAGAATTTAATGAGGTGTATAGTTTAAATGTAAGTGAATAATTAGTAAAACAATATTTACCTTCAATGAAGTAAATAAAATTAGTTTACGAATACAAAATAAATAAAATACGTTTGGTGATGGAGAATTAATAGAATAGGTTTGTATAATATTTGAAAAAACAGGGTATATAAAATATTAAAAATTATTTTAATATTTTATATAATTTAACATATTTAATAAATCGATGAAAATGATTTAAAAAATATTCAACTTCATGTAAAGATTGAATGGTATTATCTTTACAACATTTAAAATTAAATTTCTTTTTAGGGGGTGGACATTTTCCGCCTCTATTTTTAATTGGTTTTATAATTCTTTTATCCATCAAATCACCTCAAAAAATATCTATATAATTAGTATATGAAATATTTATAAAGATGTTATGAAAAGAAATATTTACAAATATTATGTAAATGTGATACAATGTAAAACATAAATAACTATTATAAATCATTAAACTTTAGAAATAGGCTTAATGGTTGTAAAGGGATTTTATAGATGACAAAATATAAAATTTTAAAAGAGGAGATATATGAAAGAAAATATAGAATTAAAAGAAAATGAAAGAATTGATGATTTAGAATATAAAGGGTTAAAAATCATTCAAAATAAAGATGGATTTTGTTTTGGAATTGATAGTATATTGCTTTCAGATTTTGCTAAAAACATAAAAAAAGGGGCAAAAGTATTAGATTTAGGAACGGGAACAGGAATTATTGCCACTTTATTATGCGGAAAAACAGAATTGTCTGAAATTATAGGTATAGAAGTTCAAAAAGAAGTAGCGGAAATGGCAAAAAGAAGTATACAGTTAAATCATTTAGAAGATAAATTTAAAATGATACAAGATAATATACTAAATTTAAATAACTATTTTGAAAAAAATACATTTGATGTGATTGTGACAAACCCACCTTATAAAAAGAAAGAAACGGGAGTGCAAAATGAAGACACAAGAAAATTAATTTCTAGACATGAAATAGAGGCAAATTTAGAAGATTTTATAAAGATTTCAAAAGATATGTTAAAAGATAAAGGCGAATTTTATATTGTTTACAGACCAGAAAGATTAGTAGACTTGTTAACTTTGATGAGAAAATATAAAATAGAACCTAAGAAAATACGATTTGTATATTCGAATGTTAATGCGGTTTCAAAATTGGTTTTAGTAAAAGGAGTAAAAAATGCAAGACCATTTTTAAAATTAGAACCCAATTTATATATTTATGATGAAAATGGAAATTATACAGATGAAATTTTAAGAATTTATCATAAAAAATAAAGTAAAAAAATTAAAATATGTGATTTCGCATATAAGATTTAATAAAGCGATTATATAAATATTTAATAATATATAAATTACAAAAATCAGAGAAAGGGTAATTTTATGAAAGAAATCAATCAAAAAGAAATAGGAACTTTATATATTGTTGCAACACCAATAGGAAATTTAGAAGATATTACATTAAGAGCAATCAAAATACTAAAGGAAGTAGATTTAATAGCAGCAGAAGATACAAGACATACCTTAAAATTATTAAATCATCTAGAAATATCAAAACCTTTAATGAGTTATCATAGACATAATGAAGATGTAAAAACAGATATATTAATTAAAGAATTAAAACAAGGAAAACAGATAGCACTTGTTTCTGATGCAGGAACACCGGGAATTTGTGATCCAGGAGAAGAAGTTATAAAAAAATGTATAGAAGAGGAGATTCCTATTGTACCAATTCCAGGGGCTTGTGCAATGATTAATGCATTAATCTGTTCAGGCTTAGATACCAAAGAATTTGTATTTATAGGTTTTTTACCATTAAATAAGAAAAATAGAAAAGAAAAATTAGAAGAAATCAAAAATACAACAAAAACAATGATTCTTTATGAAGCACCACATAAATTGGAGACAACACTAAAAGATTTAAAAGAAATCATTGGAAATAGAAAAATTGTACTAGCAAGAGAATTGACAAAAATTCATGAAGAATATATAAGAGAGAATATAGATGTATTGATTGAAAAGGCGAAGGATTTAAAAGGAGAAATTGTTTTATTGATAGAAGGGGCAGAGAAAAAAGAAGAAAATAATTTATTACAATTGTCTTTACAAGAACATTACACATATTATGAAGAAAAAGGACTCAATAAAAAAGAAATTATCAAGCAAATAGCAAAAGACAGAAATGTTAGTAAAAATGAAATATATCAAAAGTTTGTTAATAAAGCTTAAAAAAGTGATTTAAACGGTAGAAAAATAAAAGATATAAGTAACTTACAAAGAATTAAAAGGGATTGGAAGGATAATGAAAGAAATAAGAACCTGACCCGACATAGCAATCAAAGATTGCAGTCGGGTACCCCAGAACCTTGTTGTCTAAGACAATAAAAGCGAATCTTTTAAAATTTTTTATAATTAAAAAAGTTTCGCTTTTTAGTTACTTATTTGGTTTTAATTTACTTATTTTCTTTGAACAATCTTCACAAATTAATTTATCATTATAACTTATTAAATTTTCAGTACTTCCACAAAAAATACAATTAGGTTCATATTTTTTTAAAACGATAGATGAACCATCAACATATATTTCAATAGGATCTTTTTCAGCAATGTTAAATTGATTTCTGATTTCAATAGGAATAACTACTCTTCCTAGTTCATCTACTTTTCTAACAATACCTGTTGATTTCACAGCTTATCCCCCCTTAAAAAGTTAATTTACAATCCTATATACATTGTTACTATATCACAAATAGACAAGCAGGTCAATTAAAAAGTAATAAAAAGTTGATAATAGAATAAAATTATTTAGGTGGTAAATATGTTAAATTTAGTTTGGCCAATTTTCATAATAATATCATTTTCTTATGCAATTTTTTCGGGAAATTTACAAAATTTAAATTCTAGTATATTTGATAGTGTAGAAAGTGCTGTGAATTTAAGTATTACGATGTTAGGAACCATGTGCTTATGGAGTGGAATTATTAATGTTGCAACAAATACGAACATAATGAAAATTATGAATAAAATGTTAAAACCAATTATTAGATTTCTTTTTCCAGAAATAAGAGAAAATAAAAAAGCCCAAAATGAAATTTCGATGAATATGGTAGCAAATATTTTGGGATTAGGAAATGCAGCTACGCCGTTAGGATTAAAAGCCATGGAGACTTTACAAGAGGAGAATAAAAATAAGAAAGAATTAAGTAATTCAATGATTATGCTAATTGTTATAAATACGGCATCTATTCAAATCATTCCTACAACCATTATTGCTATAAGAAGTTCTTTAGGTGCCGAAAATCCAACATCTATCATTGTACCTGTATGGATAGCAACAATTTGTGCAGCAATTGTTGGGATAACTGTAACGAAATTATTAATAAAATATTCTAATAAAAGGGAGAAGATATGATAAATATTATCAACTTTTTATCGAATTTAGCAATGCCACTGATTATATTAATAATTGTGATTTATGGTGTTATAGAAAAAAAAGAAGTTTTTGATAAATTTATTGAAGGAGCAAAAGATGGAATAAAAATTGTCATCAATATTTTTCCCACTTTAATAGGTCTTTTTTTAGCAGTAGGAACATTAAGAAGCTCAGGCGTAATTGATATAGTAATTAAAATTTTAGATCCATTATTGAAAATTGTAAATTTTCCAACAGAAATTATGCCATTAGCACTTCTTAGGCCAATATCAGGAAGTAGTTCGATTGCTGTTGCCACAGATATTATGAAAAATTTTGGAGTAGATAGCCAAATTGGAATTATGGCTGCAGTGATTATGGGGGCAACAGAAACAACGTTGTATACTATTGCCGTATATTCTTCCAGTGTAAAAATAAAAAAGACAAGATTTGTTTTAATAGCTTCACTAACAGCAGACATTGTTGGAATTGTGACAAGTATTATAGTATGTCGTTTTTTGTCGTAAAGTTTTTCTTGACAAAAATTTACATATAATGTATAATTATGGAAAATAAATCAATAAGGATATTCAAATCAAATGTTATTAAAAATCATATTATTTATTTCAATATTTTTTATAGTAAGAATTGTGATTGTAAAAATATTATTTTATAAAATTTTAAAATCAGAAATAAATTCAAAATAATCAAGTTTTTAATTTTGTAGAGGAAATAACAAATCCCCCATAATTAGTATTTAAGATTTTTTGCCCCTATATTCTTTTAAATATTTTTTTCTATGTTATTTTCTCTACAATACAATATATAATTTTTTAAATATGTTAAATATATTATTTAAAAACATATTTATCTATGATAAGTTTCACCATTAGATATTTTAAATCCTCTAAAAATTTGTTCTAATAAAAAAACACGAATTAATTGATGAGGAAATGTCATTTTTGAAAAACATATCTTTTGGTGAGCTTTTTTTAATAAATCAGAAGATAGTCCTAAAGAACCACCAATAACAAAAGTAATATTACTTGTTTGTAAAGATAAATTTTCAATATTTTTTGAAAATTCTTCGGAAGAAAGCTCTTTACCAGTTAAATCTAAACAAATGATGTAAGAATCTTTTTTGATATGGCTTAATATGCTATTGGATTCTTTATTTTTAATTTCATTAGAAAGACTATCATTTAATTTATCAGGTATTTTCTCATCAGGTAATTCTATTATATTTAATTTGCAATATTTACTTAATCTTTTAGAATATTCATTTATGGCATCTTTTAAATAGGTTTCTTTTATTTTTCCAATACATAGGATATTAATTGTAAGCATATTTATTTTATTCCTTTCTATTAAAAGAAGGTTGCCAAAGGGGACGTGCCATTTTGGCAACCTTCTTGGTTAGTAAGTAATATCTTAGATAAAAAAGAGAGGTTGCCAAAATGGCACGTCCCCTTTGGCAACCTTTGGCAACCTAAATTGTAACCAATTTGCTATGTGTATCTCTACCTGCAACAGATAATGTTAAAGAATTTTCATTATAATTACTAGCGATTAATTCTTCAACAACAGTTTTATATGCAAGTTCTGGAAAATTACTTTCTTTACTTAAATGACCAAGCATTGCTTTTTTTAAACCTGATTTTAATAGAAAAGAAATGGTTTTTCCAGCAATTTGATTTGATAGATGTCCGTGATGGTCCAGCAATTCTAGATTTTAGAGAAAATGGATATGACGAACATTTTAGTACTTCTGGGTCATAGTTAGATTCTAACATAACAAATAGACTTTCTTCTAAGTTTTTTAAAATATCATTTGTCATATGTCCAATGTCTGTTGCAATACTAATTTTCTTATTCTCATTTAGTATAGTAAATCCACAAGGATTTGCTGCATCATGTGGAATGGAAAATGGATTGATGTCCAAATCTCCTATTGAAAATTGTTCTGCAACTTTAAATTTTTTAATATTTTTATCTGCAATTTTATCTCTTTGTTTTGGCATAGCATCTAATGTTTCTTGATTGACAAATACAGGTAAATCAAATTTTTTAGAAAAAGTTCCTAATCCTTGTACATGGTCAGAATGTTCATGAGTGACTAAAATACCATCTAACGTATTAGGGTCAACATTTAAGTCGTTCAAAGCTTTTTCTATTTTTTTACTACTAACACCTGCATCAATTAGTAATTTTGTATTGTCTGTTTCAACAAATAAGCTATTTCCGCTACTTCCACTATATAAACTACAAAAATTTAGCATAATTTCTTCAATCTCTTTCCTTTTGTTTATTTCTGTTTTTTATTCTGTTACTCTTTCGATTTTTGCACCTATTTTTCTGAATTTTTCTTCTATATGTTCATAGCCTCTATCAATATGTTCTAGATTATAGATTTCTGTTACACCTTCGGCAGCAGTACCTGCAATAACTAAAGCTGCTCCAGCTCTTAAATCAGAAGAATATACAGGTGCACCTGATAATTTTTTGACGCCTTCAAAAAAGGCAGTTTTTCCATGGGCAGTAATTTTTGCTCCCATTTTGTTTAATTCTTCTGTGTATTGGAATCTAGAATCCCATATGCTTTCATTAATAGTACTTGTCCCATTGGCAAGTGATAAAACAACACCCATCTGTGGTTGTAAATCTGTAGGAAAACCAGGATATGGTAATGTTTTAATGGTTGCTCTATTAGGTCTTTTATTACACCAAACACGAATACTATCTCCATTATCTTCTACATTACCACCAATTTCTAATATTTTGGCAGTGATAGATTCTAAGTGTTTGGTAATACAATTTTTAATTAATAAATCACCTTTTGTTGCTACTGCAGCAAGCATAAATGTGCCTGCTTCAATTTGGTCAGGAACAACAGAATAGGTAGCATTTCCATGTAATTTTTCAACTCCATTAATTTTGATAACATCTGTACCTGCACCTCTAATGTCAGCTCCCATTGTATTTAAAAAATTGGCAACATCTACAATATGTGGTTCTTTTGCAGCATTGTCAATGATGGTTGTTCCCTTTGCCAATACTGCTGATAGCATAACATTAATAGTAGCTCCTACTGATACAATATCCATATAAATAGGACAACCTTTTAATTTTTTTGCTTTTGCGTAAATTCTACCTTTTTCAACAGTAACATTTGCTCCCAATAGCTCGAACCCTTTAATGTGTTGATCAATTGGTCTTGCCCCTAATTTGCAACCTCCAGGCATACCAACTTCAATCTCACCTTTTCTGCTAAGCATAGCACCAATAATATAATAAGAAGCTCTGAATCTACTTGTTAAATCTAAAGGTGCTTTGGTTGTGGTTATATTAGATGTATCAATTGTAATACTATGAGCATCATTCCAAGTAATTTTTGCGCCTAACTTTTCTAATATTGTACAAGATATTTTTATATCACTAATATTTGGTAAATTTTCTATTGTGCATACACCATCAATTAATAGAGTAGCTGGCAAAATTGCAACGGCAGCATTTTTTGCACCGCTAATAGTTACTTCTCCTTTTAGTGGTGTGGGTCCTTTTACAACTAATTTTTCCAATTTATATACCCCCAATAAAATGTATTTATTATGAATTTTAAAACAAAATAGAGTGTATCTTATCTTACACTCTACTTTCCCTATAAACTATATCATAAACCAAATTAGATTGCAACTATTTTTTAGCAGTAATTAGGCCTGTATTATTCAAAATTTCCAATATTTTAAATTTTAATTTAAAAGTAAGATTTTCTTCATTATCAGAAACAATAGAAAATTCTTCATCTGTTAAGGAATTTTCCAAATCTTCTTTGGATTCTTCAGGGACAATTCCTGAAGAGGCATCTACAAAACATAAAGGAGGGAACATAACACACCACCAATTTTGTCCTTTAGCTTCACCAATTTCTACTTTTAAAGCATCGTAATATCCTGCTGGAAGAGAAATATCTCCATAATGCTTTGTTGGAAATTCAAAATTTCCGATACTGACAGTGACAGAATAATCAAATCCTTCATCTTTAATGGTGTTTAATGCAATTTCTTTAAAATTTTCGATATGGGCATTAGCAATCGCAATTGCTTCTTCCTTAGAAGTGCAATCTGTACATAATGTATTCATATAATTTAATAAGTTATCTCTAACAATATATTTTAAGTTTTGGTCAACGTCAGAATCACTATTTGCAATAACATGTAAACGAAAAACAGAATCAGAAATGTCAGTAGAGATGTCATTAGCGTAAGATATGGCACAAATGGTAGTATAGATAAAAAATAGAAATGTTAAAATAATTACCATTTTTACCTTGGAATGATTACATAATTTTAAAAATTTTTTCATAAGTTACCTCCAATAAACTTTTTTTCTAAAATCTTCTTTAAGATAAGTATTAACAAAAAAAGAAAAAATATACATTGTCGAAAAAAAACGATGAGTTTCTTTGAAATATGATTGACATATTTGTAATAAAATGGTAAAATTTACCAGTAAGCAAAATGAAGAAATTAACAATTCCGTATGGTTATATGAATTTGAAAGGAATGTTTGTGATGGAAAATATAACAAAAGAAAAAAGTTGTGCATTTTATGCAAGTGATTATCATTTTGAAATGATTAGTTTACCATATATTAGTAAAAGTATGGATGAAAATAAGGACATTATAATATTAACGGAAAACAATTTAAAAGATACAGTAAATACATTAATATCAAAGATGAATTTAAATGAAGAAAAAAGAAAAAAAATATTATCATTAGATTGGAATAACAATGATTTAAAAAAATTTAAAGAAATTAGTAAAAAAAGTAAAGAAAATGCAGATATGGTTATTTTTGTAAAAGGAAAACAAAACTATATTCAAAATATCAATAAAAATATTGAAAAATGGGTAAGTGCTGATAAACACATTAAAATTGTTGATTGTTATGAGTTTTTTGAAATACAAGAAAAGATAGATGATATTGCAAAAGAATATGGTAAAGTCTTAGGGACATCTAGGTTGTAGGATAAATGAAAAATAAAAAATAAGAAGTAAAATGGCAGGTAAAATTTTTACCTGCCAATAATTGACTAATATTAAATTATGGTGTAATATAAGTGTGGTTTTTAAAATTTTAGAAAGGATGAATTTTATGGATACAGAATTAGAAGAAGTGAAAGATATACTAAAAAAATATGGTCAAGAACATTTATTAAATCATTATGAGGACCTAGATGAAAAGAAAAAGCAAATATTATTAGAACAAATTAAAGATATTGATTTTGAGCTTGTAAACAAATTATATGATAGTACAAAAGAACAAAAAATAAATACAAATGATAAAATTACACCAATTGATTATTTAGACAAATACAAATTGAATGATCAATATAAATATTATGAATCTATAGGGAAAAAGGCAATTAAAGAAGGAAAGTTAGCAGCAGTTACAATGGCTGGAGGACAAGGAACAAGATTAGGACATAGTGGACCAAAAGGAACCTATGATATTGGATTAGATTCACACAAATCTTTATTTGAATTATTATCAGATAATTTAAAAGAAGAAGGAAAAAAATATGATGTAATCATTCCTTGGTTTATTATGACAAGTAAAGAAAATAACAAAGATACTGTGGAATTTTTTGAAAAACATAGATATTTTGGTTATAAAAAAGATAAAAATATCTTCTTCTTTGAACAAGGTGAACTTCCAATGATGGATACAGAAGGAAAAATTTTAATTGGAGAAGATGGATTAATCAAACTTGCAGCAGATGGTCATGGGGGAATCTATGAATCATTAGTAAAAACAAAAATGACAAACAAAATGAGAGAACTAGGCGTTGAATGGGTATTTATTGGAGGCGTAGATAACTGTTTAGTAAAAATGGTAGATCCTGTTTTAATGGGAATTGCGATTGATAAAAAAGTAACAGTTGCTTGTAAATCAGTTGTAAAAGCAAATCCTCATGAAAAAGTAGGTGTATTCTGTAAAAGAAATGGAAAACCAAATGTAATAGAATATTCAGAAATTACAGATGAAATGGCAGAGGCCACTGATGAAAATGGTGAATTATTATATGGTGAGTCACATATATTATGTAATTTATTTAGTATTGAGGCAATTGAAAGAATGGGAGCAGAACCATTACCATATCATGTTGCATTTAAAAAAGCAAAATATATTGATAAAGATGGAAATTTAGTTGTACCAGATTCACCAAATGCCTATAAATTTGAAGCATTTTTATTTGATGCTTTTGGTGAAGTAGATGATATGGCAGTTTTAAGAGTAAAAAGAGAAGAAGAATTTGCACCAGTAAAAAATAGTGATGAAAAAGGTGTAGATTGCCCTAAAACTGCAAGAGAATTATACAAGAAATTTTATCATTTAGATTAAATATAATTATGGTAAGAGGACCCTATTTGGGGTCCTCTTAAGGCATAGAATATTATTCATTGGATTGTGCTTTGATTTGGGGTTGAAGTGCATGTTCTTTTCCATCCTGAGATAAAAAATAGGATACAGTTTTTGAAATTTTTTCAGTATCATCATAAAATAGCAAAGTATATATTAAAATTTTCACAAATAGCTTTTTTTATTAAATATTTTGTGATAGGATAACGTAGAATGAATAAGAAAAATTGAATAAAGAAAGAGGAGGTCATTATATGAATTACTTAGAAGAATACAAAAAATGGTGTGAAAGTCCAGAATTTGATGAAGAGACAAAAAAAGAATTATTGGCAATAAAAGATGATGAGAAAGAAATAGAGGATAGATTTTATAAAGAATTAGAATTTGGAACAGCAGGACTTAGGGGAATTATTGGTGTAGGAACCAATAGAATGAACAAATATACAGTGGGAAAAGCAACACAAGGATTAGCAAATTATATATTAGAACAAGGAACTCAAGATAAAGGTGTAGCCATTAGCTATGATTCTAGAAAAATGTCAAAAGAATTTAGTATGCAAACAGCCTTAATTTTATGTGCAAATGGAATCAAAACATATCTATTTGAAAGTTTAAGACCAGTTCCAGAATTATCTTTTGCCATAAGAGAATTAAAATGTACAGCAGGAATTATGATAACGGCAAGCCATAATCCACCAAAATATAACGGATATAAAGTATATTGGGATGATGGGGCACAAATTGTATCACCAAGAGATAAAGATATTATTGCAAAAGTAAGAGCAGTTGAAAGTTTCTCAGAAATAAAAGAAATTTCAGAAGAAGAAGCCAAAGATAAAGGATTATTAAACTTTGTAAGAACAGAAATGGATGACAAATATATTGAAAAACTAAAAAGTTTAATTTTAAATCCAGAAATCGTAAAAGAGCAAGGTAAAAAATTAAAAGTAGTCTATACACCATTACATGGAACAGGAAATATGGTTGCAGAAAGATTATTAAAAGAAATAGGAATTGAAAATCTATATGTTGTTCCAGAACAAAAAGAACCAGATGGAAATTTCCCAACAGTAGATTATCCAAATCCAGAAGATCCAAAAGCATTCAAATTAGCCTTAGAATTAGCAAAAAAGGTAGATGCAGATGTTGTACTAGCAACTGATCCAGATGCTGATAGATTAGGAATTTTTGCAAAAGACAAAAAAACAGGAGAATACAAAAATTATACAGGAAATATGTCAGCATTATTAATTGCAGAATATAGAATATCACAAATGAAAGAAAAAGGTATCTTACCTAAAAATGGTATGATGATAACCACAATTGTATCTTCTAATTTAACAAAAGCAATTGGGGAATATTACGGATTAGAAGTAATTGAAGTTTTAACTGGATTTAAAAATATTGGAGCAGTTATGAGAAAGGCAGAAGAAAATAGAGACAAAGAATATGTATTTGGATTTGAAGAAAGCTATGGATGCTTAATTGGAGATTATGCAAGAGATAAAGATGGAATTGCAGCGGTTATGGCACTTTGCGAAGCAGCATGCTATTATCAATCAAAAGGAATGACATTATGGGATCAAATGATAGCCATCTATGAAAAATATGGTTATTACAAAGAAACACAAGTATCTATAGTCAGAGAAGGAGCAGAAGGGGCAGAAGAAATTAAACAAATCATGACAAATACACGTAATAAAGATATAGAAAAGATTGGAGATTATAAAGTATTAACTTTTAAAGATATAGATAAAGACTATGTAAAAAATATGATAACAGGAGAAGAAAGTAAAAGTGGTCTTCCAAAATCAAATGTGTTATATTATGAATTAGAAGATAATAATTGGTGTTGTATCAGACCATCAGGAACAGAGCCTAAAATAAAATTATATATGGGAGTAAAAGGAAAAACTGACGAAGAAGCAAGTAAAAAATTAGAAGATTTAAAACAAGCCATGTTAGATGTTGTAAAGATTTAAAAATAAAGGTTGCCAAAATCGGGAAATTGGGGACGGACTCATTTTTCCCTTTTTTACAAAATTTAAATATTTAAAAATATAGAATAGAAAGTCATTACACAATTTAGCTTATACAAAGTTGTGTAATGACTTTCTATTCTATATTTTCTAAGTGCTTTACAATACAAAAAAGGGAAAAATGAGTCCGTCCCCAATTTCCCGATTTTGGCAACTCTATTTTAGTTTCCAGTCATCTAAATTTCTCTGAATAGCCCCAAATAAATTAGCTCTTATCATAGGAATATTTTTAGATAATGTATAAATTAAATTTTTCATATCTTCTCTTTTGGATGTTCCATCCATTGGACAAACTTTTGGCATAACATCTATATTGTTTTTTCTAACAAATCGTTTGATTTCTTTTTCAGGTGTATATACAAGCGGTCTAATTAATGTGATTTTTGACCTATCCATATAACTTTTTGGTGAAAATGTTCCGATGTTTCCTGTATATAGTAAATTTAAAAGAAAAGTTTCTAATACATCATCTTGATTATGTCCTAATGCTATTTTATTACACCCTTCTCTAATGGCAATCGAATTAATGACACCTCTACGCAAATTGGCACATAAAGAGCATGGATTTTTTTCTTTCCTTATATCAAAAACAATTTCTTTTGCATTGCTATTCTCAATATATAAAGGAACGTCCACTTCCTCACATACTTTTTTTAAAAAGTTGATATCAAAAAATTCAAATCCTGGGTTAACACTCACTGCAATAATATCAAACTTTTTAGGATAAAATATTTGTAGATTTTTAAAAGCTTTTAACATGGTAATAGAATCTTTTCCACCAGAAAGGCAGATGGCAATTTTGTCACCTTCTTCTATCATGTGATATTCCTCAATTGCTTTTCGCATATGACTTAATATTCTTTGCATATAACCCCCCAATTAAATATGATAATTCTATTATATCAAATGTTGTCAATAGTATCACGAAAAACGAGTAAAAGTTTACGGGGGGGTTCTTTAAAAAAATCATACTATTTGTATAATAAAGTCAAATATGAAAGGGAGGTGAACAATATGGCAAATATTCAAAATGTAGATTATGAAGCATTACCAGGTCAAGCTGGGCAAATGAGAAGCCATGGTCAAGAATTAAACAATGAATTAACAACAGCATATCAAAGAATTACAGATATGCACAATGTTTGGTATGGACAAAGATATAATTCATTAGTAAAAGAATTTAATAATATAATTCCACAACTTAATGAATTATTAGATTTAGTTGTAGGAGAAATTCCATTTGCATTGGAAACAATTGCTAACAATTATTCTCAAGCAGATAAAGGAGCAAATGTAACAAGTGCTCAAAAAACTGCACCAAACAAAATTACAGATATTGCAATTCACAATGATGTAGGTATGAGATTTTTAACAGGAGATGTTGAAAGTATACAAAGTCAAGTTGTATCAAACTTAGATAATGCAAAATCAAAGATGGATACAATTGAATCAGTATATGGACAAATCCAATGGCAAAGTGAGGCTTCAGACGCTTTTAGAAGTACATTTACTAGATTAAAAAGCGAAATCGTAGCATCATTTGAAAATATCAAATCTCAATTTACAAAACTTATGACTCAAACACAAAATGATGTACAATCTGCAGAAACTTCAAATACAGTTCAATAGATTGAATCTCACTTTTGAGCATAAATATTTTTCGAATAACTGCTTCATAAAAAAAGCAGTTATTAGAAAAGTATTTATGAAAAAATATGTAAGATATATTTATTTTGAAATATCAATTTCAATAAATACAATTTGAAATAAAGGGGGTGAATGTTTATGAGTAATGCTGTGGCTGATAATTATAGAAAATATGGAGGATTGGTTCAATTTAAGTACACAGATCAAAAAGTTGCAGCACAAAGAGCATTAACGCAAGAAGGTGTTCGTCTACAATCTGAAATAAATAAATATAAAGAAAGTTACAATGGGTATGTAAATAATGTATTACCATATTTATCATCAGCAATATCTGATTATGATGGATATACATATAACAAAATCAAAAATGCACTTCGATATTTTGAGGAAAATTATCAAAATAGTGATACTGCTGATAAAATGAAAACAACACTTATAGGATATGAAAAATCTACTAAAAGTATAAAAGAAGCTATTCAAAGATTAAAACAAAATGTTGAAAATAGAAAGAAAGAATTAGAAAATCTAATGAAAGATCTTCAGAATCAATTGTCTGATGTGAAGGCTGTGTATGAGTCTGTAAAAAATACAGCAGTAACAATGCCAGAAGGATATGATACAATGCCAGAATAAATACATAAGTAAATGTAATTAACAATACAAAATATATAAAAGGGTTTATAGGTTTAACCCTTAAAAAACCTAAATATATGAGCAAGGAAGGTAGAAAATGGGTGTAAAGGTAAATACAGATGGGCTACAAAATTGTTCTAAAAAATTAGAAGAATGTGTTTGGGGATTAGAGGATACCAAAAACAATTTACAAAAATGTAAATTTCCAGATGACGAAAATTATAAAGCAAGTTTTGAAAGAAATTTAAATACAATCAAAACATATACACAACAAACAAAAGAAAAAATAGAAAATTATAAAAAAGATGTTAATAATGTCATCAAGGATTTTAACAATGCAGAAGCAAAAAACAAGCAAATTTCCAGTGAAATTATAGCAACTACAGTGACAGGTCTGTCAACAAAATATTCTAATAGCGGTTATTCAAATACAACGACACCTTCTGCAGATATACTAGAAGGTATAGATGATGAAGGAATACAAACAGAAAAACAAGACAATGTAGGAGCATTAGACCAAGATTCCGTTGGATTAAAAGATGATAATGGTGTTCAAACAGATAATCCTACAGATACAGAAATCAATAAAGATGAACAAGATGTTGGATTAGAAGGAAATGTTCCAGATACACAGGTAGAAGCTGTAATAGAACTTATTTACGGAGAAGATACAACTATTCCTGATGATACAAAGGAAAGAATTGTTGAAGCGATTTCAGAGATTAATAAAACAGAAATTCTTGATGGACTAGATGAAGATATTGCAAATCAAATTCGTGCAGAAATTGTAAAAGATTATCTTGATGGAGAACTAGAATTAGAGGGGATTGAAGCAGAAGATTTACAAGAATATATTGAAAGTCAACCAAGTATAAAAATACAATTTGAAATGGATGAGGCACTTGCACGTTTTGATAGTCTAATTGAAAGTGGTGTTTTAACAAAAAATCAAATAAAAACTGTAATAGAAGAGAATATTGAGATACATGATGATCAAGAATTTGAGAAACTATATATAGAAAATGGTGGAATAGAAACAGAAGTTTCTAATATTGAATCTTTTTATGATCCAGAAACACAAAAGGTTCATATAAGAAATACAGTGGAATCAGAAACAATAACTGTAGCTATTGTTACAGTATTAGGTGATGTTTTATTTTATAATGAGGAAACAGGAGAGATTTCTTATAAAAATGTAGAAGATTTAAATCAAGATGTAAATGCAAATATAGGAGATAGTCAAGTAGACTCATCAACAACAGATGTAGAGAATCCAGAAACAGATGTAAATGCAAATATAGGAGATAATCAAGTAGACTCATCAGCAACAGATGTAGAGAATCCAGAAACAGATGTAAATGCAAATATAGGAGATAATCAAGTAGACTCATCAGCAACAGATGTAAAGAATCCAGAAACAGATGTAAATGCAAATATAGGAGATAATCAAGTTGATTCATCAGTAACAGATGTAGAAAATCCAGAAGTAGATGTAAATACCAATATGGGAGATGGTCAAACAGATTCGTCATCAACAAATGTAGAAGATTTTGATACAGATACGACAATAGAAATGCCAGAAAGCGAATTTGAAAGAGGAACTTTTACAAATATAGGAAATATAGGTAAAAGTAACACAACAACGAATACATCTAATTCAGAACAATAGCGGGCTTTTTTGAACATTTTATCTGTTTATAACTTTTTTTATGTTAGTAAAATTTGTGTGCAATCGATAGAGCGAAGCGATGTTCTTGTATTGGAATAGATAAACTTTTAAAAAGCCAAAAAAGATTCTTAAATGTAAATAGAATAAAAACTAAGAAATTTATGGAGATGCAGAAGAAGAGGTGTCATTATGCAAATAGTGCTAATAGGCAAAAATACACTATATAAACTCTCTTTACCTAAAAATATTGAAGGAAATTATTGGCTAACAGACCAAAAAGAAAAAAAAGAAAAAAAGTTAATCAATGTTGAAGGAAGAGATGGTAAATGGCAACTTGTACATAATGATCAAACAAATGTAATTGATCTTAGATTTATTAGTATAGAAGACAAGAGCCATGAAATAAGAGTATATAAGAATAGTAATGTCGAAAAGGAAAAAACAATTATTTTAGAAGAATATAAGATGTATGGAATATCTTTTAAGGATTCTAAAGAATTGTTTATTCTTTGTTGTCTACCAACTTTCGAAAAAGATTTAATACAATTAGATATAAAAAGACGTGAACCTTTTCTAATAGGAAGTGATCCTAAAAATCCAATATCTTACAGAAATCAGTTGGTATCAAAAAAACATGCAAAAATTTACTTATATGAAAACAATTGGATGATAGAAAATTATGATGTAAATTTTGGGACTTTTGTTAATGGAAAACCAGTTATCAAACCACAATTGTTAATGAATGGTGATATTATTTTTATAATGGGATTAAAAATAATCATAATGGGAAATCATCTTTATATTAATAATCCCCAAGACAATTTATATTATAGTGCGGGATTTTTTCACATATCAGAAAAAAAAGTAGAAAAAGTTATAAGAGGACAAGATGAAGAAAAAAACATAGAGTTATATGATGATAATGAATATTTTTCTAGAGCACCTAGAATTACGAATATTATTGAAAGAGAAAAAGTAAAAATTGATGAACCACCACAGGCTCAAGATAAAGAAGAAATGCCACTGATTTTGACATTAGGAACCTCTATGTCTATGGGTGCAATTATGCTAGTATCTGTGTATAATGCGATAGATGGTTCTATTACTGGAACATCTACCACAAAACAAACAGTAACTTCTCTAATTATTGCTGTGGCAATGCTTGTTAGTATCATATTATTTCCAATTTTAACTGCAAAATATAATAGAAAAAAGAAACAAAGATATGAGGAAAAACGTCAAAAACGATATAAAGAATATTTAATGAAGAAAAAAGATCATATAACACAAATCATGCAGAAACAAAAAGACATATTATATGAAAACAATTTGTCTCCAGAGGAATGTACACAAATCATACTAAATAAAAGTGGTCGATTGTGGGAAAGAAAAATAGATGATTATGATTTCCTTACAGTAAGATTAGGTGTGGGTGATGTAGATACAGAAATTGATATACAATATCCAGAAGAAAAATTTATGATGGAAGATGATAATTTAATAGATATTTTAAATGATATAGCAGATAGTTCTAAAGTGATTAAATCTGCACCGATTACAGTATCTCTTACAGAAAAAAATGTATCAGCTTTAATTGTAAAGAAAAATGAAAATATTGATAACTTTTTGAGAAATTTAATTATACAATTAATCACTTTTCAAAGTTATGAAGATCTAAAATTAGTATTTTTGTTAAATCAAAATGGGGCAAAAGAGTTAGAATATGCCAAAATGCTACCACATGTTTGGAGTAGAGATAAACAAATTCGTTTTTTCACACATGATGAAGAAGAAATGAAAGATATTTCAAAATATCTGGAGGTAGAACTACAAAATAGATTACAATATAGAGATAAAGATTATAAATCATTTAAGCCATATTATTTAATAATAACAAATGATTATAAGAAAATAGAAAATTTAAAATTTATAACAGAAGTTTTGAAACAAAAACAAAATATGGGATTTAGTATTTTGTGTATAACAAATGATTTGTTACAATTACCAAATGAATGTAAAACATTTATCGATTTAGATATGGTAGCTAAAAAAGGAATGATATTTGAAAATGAAATATCTTCAACAAACCAAAGACAAATAACATTTGATAATTCTGTAAAAATATTTTTTGAAAAAATATGTCAAAAAATATCTAATATACCAATTCGATATACAGAAACAGGCGGATATTTATTACCTAATAATTATACATTTTTAGAAATGTATGATGTGGGTAGAATCGAACAATTAAATGTATTAGAAAGATGGCATAAAAATGATTCTACTTTATCATTAAAAGCACCAATAGGTATTGACCCGACAGGTTCACACATATTTTTGGATATTCATGAAAAATTCCATGGACCACATGGTTTGATTGCAGGTAGTACAGGTTCAGGAAAGAGTGAATTTATTATAACTTATATTCTATCACTTGCTATTAATTATCAACCAGAAGATGTGACGTTTATATTAATAGATTATAAAGGTGGAGGTTTAGCAGGAGCATTTGTAAAAGGTAATATTAAGCTACCCCATCTAGTTGGAACAATAACCAATATAGATACTCAACGGACTTCAAAGATCATTAGCCTCAATACAAAGTGAGTTGAGAAGAAGACAAGTTATGTTTAATGAGGCAAGAAATATGACAGATGGTGGAACCATTGATATTTATAAATATCAAAAGTTATATCATGATGGCGTAGTTAATAAACCAATACCACATTTGTTAATCATCTGTGATGAGTTTGCTGAATTAAAACAACAACAACCAGAATTTATGGACGAATTAATGAGTGTTTCAAGAATTGGACGTAGCTTAGGAGTACATCTAATATTAGCAACACAAAAACCAGCAGGTATTGTTAATGATCAAATTCGTAGTAATAGTAAGTTCGCAGTATGTTTAAAAGTACAAGAAAAAGAAGATAGTGTTGATGTTATTAAAAGACCAGATGCAGCAACATTAAAAACGGCAGGACAATTCTATTTACAAGTAGGAAATGATGAATATTTTGTAATGGGACAATCTGGTTGGGCAGGTGCTTCATATTATCCTTCTGATGTTATAGAAAAGAAAGTAGACAATTCAATACAATTAATATCTGATATTGGAACACCAATAAAACAAGTAGATGATGCTGTACAAAAAGTGTTAATTGACAAAGGAGAACAATTAACCAACATTGTAAAATACATAGATGCATTAGGAAAACAACAAGGAATAAACATGCAACCACTATGGTTAGATAATATTCCAGAAACAATTTTTGTGAAAGATATTAGAAAGAAATATCAAGTAAAAGTTAAAGAGAATGTTATAAACCCAATTATTGGTGAATATGATGATCCATATAATCAAAGACAAGGTTTGGTAGAACTAAATCTTTCCGAGTCAGGAAATACCATTATCTATGGTAATGCTGAAAGTGGAAAAGAGACATTTTTAAGTACAATGGTATATGATTTAATTACAACATATACAAGTGAAGAAATGCAACTATATTTATTGGATTTTGGAACAGAAGCATTAAAAATATATCGTGATAGTCCACAAGTAGGAGATGTTGTATTTATTAATGATAAAGAAAAAATTGATAGATTTTTTGGTATGCTTCAAGAAATTATGAAAGAGAGAAAAGAAGAACTATTAGAATACAATGGTGATTATAACTTATATTTAAAGACAAGTGGTAAAAAAATGCCGATGATTATTGTTGTTATCAATAACTGGGATGTGTTTTCAGAAACATATGGCATGGAATATGAAGATGAATTTCAAACAATTGAAAGAGAAAGTACAAAATGTGGAATTGTATTTGTCGTTACAACAAGTTCCTATAGTTCTATGAGATATCGATTAACACAAAATTTTAAAAAGAAAATAGCATTACAATTAAATGATGAAAATGATTATTATAACATTTTTGATAGTGTAGGTAAAAAGAGACCATCACATATATTTGGTAGAGGATTATTAGAAATGGAAGATGGAGAAATTTATGAATTCCAAACAGCCAAAATATGTGAGCCAGAACAATATACTCAAAAAATAAAAGAAACAATAGAAAAATTGCAAGAAAAACAAAATATAAAAGCAAGTTCTATTCCAATTTTACCAAATAGGGTTACATTCGAAAGTGTGAAACCATATGTAAAAGATTTAACACAAATTCCTATAGGAATTATTGAAAAAAATCTAAAAACATCTCTATATGATTTCAAGAGAAATTTTGCAACAATAATAACTTCAAAAAATATGGAAAATGCAGTACAATTTACTGCGAATATTTTAGAAGAGATTAAATCTTTAAAAAATGTGCATATGATTATTTTTGATGCGGAAAGAGCATTAATATCAAAAAAGGTAGATTTAAAAGAAGAATATTCTACATTCATTTCGAATATTAATAAAGATGTAAAAAATCATACAATATGTGTATTCATTGGTATCGATAAGTTTTTAGCAGATTATGCAAATGTAGAAAGTCCTTTTAATGCAGTTATAAAACAGTTAGAAGAAAAAGAAAATTATAGTGTTATTATAGTAGAAAATGCCAATAAATTAAAAACGCATGAATTTGAAGACTGGTATAAGAATTATATTTCAAAAGAAAACGGCATTTGGGTAGGAAATGGAATTGATAATCAATACTTAATAACAATTAATTCAAGTAGAAAAGAGTTAGTTAATAATTGTGGAGGTAGTTTTGGATATATAATAAAAGAAGGTATAGCAACATTAGTAAAGCTTTTAGAAATGAAAGAGGATGATGATTATGAATAAAATATTAATAAGTGTACATGTTCCTGCATTAGAAGAAATTTATGATTTCTGGATTCCTATAAATAAAAAAATATATAGAATTATACTTTTGCTTATAAAAATTATTAATGAAAGTAGTGGGGATTATTATAGACCTACAACAATGCCTTTATTATATGACAAACTTACGGCGCAAGCATATGATATTAATTTGACTGTGAAAGAGAATCATATAGGAAATGGAACAGAAATGATATTGATTTAATGAATAAAAAACACACTTTATATTATCATATATGGAATATAAAGTGTGTTTTTGTTTAGACCAGAATATCCTTCTCTCAGCTATGCTACTTTGGTCTAAACAGAAGCAAAAGTGTTAACATAAGAATAAGAAGTATGCCAATAAATATTGATTTTTCCAATGTAATATATTATAATATTTTTTGTATATGTGCTTATAGCTCAGCAGGATAGAGCAGTCGCCTCCTAAGCGACCGATGGGGGTTCGAGTCCCTCTAGGCACACCAATTGGCTATATGCCAATTATATTAGTAACTTATAAATAATAATTTGTTAAGTAGGAGGAATGAACAGATGAAAAAGAAACGGAGAAAAAGAGAATTAACAGTAAAACAGGTGAAAACAATAGCGTCCATCATTAGCATTTGCTTTTTTCTTGGTGTTATAATTATAGATGTCTCCCATGTAGACTTCAATAATATAAATATAGAAAATGCTATTTTGGAAAGAATAGGGTACTATATAATACTTCTGATGGGCACAATATTGATTTATCGCTTGATATTAATTTTTGGAAAAGTCCCTAAAAAAGAATGGGAAGAAGAAGACTACAAGATAAGAGCAGAAATTATGGAAATGTTGTCCAAAACAGAATTTAAAGAGGTGAGTTTTCAGATTAAAGATCCTGAAAGTTCAGTAGAGATGTTGATGGACATCTTAGCGGCAGAAGGGTGCAAATTCTATGCGAAATTTGATGATGAAAAAGATGGAATTATCATTAAATGCATAGACAAACGTGGTGAAAAGATTTACGAAAATATAATAAAAAATGGATTGTATTTTAAAAAATTTTTCAAAGTTTCATAAGTAAAGATAAAATGCGAGAGGGTGTTATATAAAACATAATCTCGCATTTTACACTTACCTTTGAAGATTAACCTAGCAAAAAACGACGTTGCACAGAAAAATCTTTACTAAAATCTTGGTATATAAAGATATTACCAATCATCAATACTCTCTAGACAAAAGGTAGTTTTTATAATAAAATACAGTTAGATAAGAAAATGCAAATAATAAAAATGTTTTGCTAATATAGATATTACAAAAAATGGAGGAAATATGGAAGAAAAATTTATGCAAGAAGCTCTAAAAGAGGCAAAAAAGGCATATGATAAATTAGAAGTTCCCGTAGGGTGTGTCATTGTAAAAGATGGAAAAATAATTAGCAGAGGACACAATGTAAAAGAAACGAAAAAAGATAGCACAAAACATGCTGAAATGATTGCCATACAAAAAGCAAGCAAAAAACTAGATTCTTGGAGATTATTAGATTGCGAAATGTATGTGACATTAGAACCATGTAGTATGTGCGCAGGTGCAATTATTAATGCAAGAATCAAAAAACTATACATAGGCACATTAGATGAAAAAACAGGTGCGGCAGGTTCGGTTTTAAATTTATTTGAAGATTATCCATTTAATCACAAAGTAGAAGTGGAAACAGGAATATTAAAGACAGAATGTGAAATGATTTTAAAAGATTTTTTTAAGGAATTAAGAAAATCAAAAAAATAAGAATGTTCAACATAATAGTAAATGGTAGCTTATATTATTACGCAAATAAAACTAGGGAGTTTGACGAAACGTAAAAAATACTGTATAATATATCAATATTTATCGGGAGGAAGATATGATTGATAAATTAAAAAAGTTAACCAAAACAAAGAGTTTTCATATTTGCATGATAATGGTTATTATTGTGGTTATATTATTTGTAGTAGGTATGTTAGTCTTAAGATACAGTGTAGAGGGAGAAACCAATATGCCATTCAATTTAAGTAAAATTACCATTATTAGTACACAAGAAGGCATAGATGATGGGCAGACAAATACAAGATGGTCATTTGATGTGCATCAAATAAATGATATTTATCTATATATTGACAAAAATGATGCATATGACAAAACAGAAATTATAAAATCTGTTCGTGTAGATAATTTTCAAATAGAAGCTAAGAATACTGATAATATAAAATTATATAAACCAGATGCAACAGAAGAAAATCTTATATTTCAATATAATGATGATGATATTATACAAAGCTTAGAATATACAGGAGATGTAGAATCAGACTTAAAAAACTTAAAAATATCTAACCAAGGTGGTATTATTGCCTTTAGATGTTCCAATAATAATGTGGCAAAATATCAATCTGATGAAGAAGAAATTAACCATAGTGAATTATTAAAAAAGGCTGGTGTTACAGAGGAAGATTTAAAAGTGAATCTAACATTTCAATTAACAATTACATTAGAAAGTGGTAAAGAATATCAAGCAGAAATAAAAACAGAATTACCAACAGGAAATGTGATAGAAGAGGGAAGTAGTTCTATAGAAATTACAGATTTAGAAAATATTGTATTTAAAAGAATTCATAACTAAATTATTCTAAAATAACACTTGATTAAATAGAAAAATCAGTATATAATACAAATGGTATATTATTTAATCTTTGTATGGAGAGTATCCAATAAAGACCTATGAATCTTGTCAGGTCCGGAAGGAAGCAGCAATAAGTAGTTTATCTTTATGTGGTATACTTTCCATAGAGAGATTAAATAGTAGGACCATTTTTTATATTATAGGAAAGTGCATTTCCTATGATACAAGAAACAACATTGTTAAGCGGGAAAAGTATAAAGGATGTGATAATTATGGGGTACACAGCTCTTTATAGAAAATTTAGACCATTAAATTTTTCAGAAATGGTGGGGCAAGATCATATAACAAGAACATTAAAAAATCAAATTATGGCAAATAGAGTAGGACATGCTTATCTATTTAATGGAGGAAGAGGAACAGGAAAGACATCTGCTGCCAAAATATTAGCAAGAGCAATTAATTGCTTAAATCCAAAAGATGGAGAACCATGTAATGAATGTGAAATTTGTAAAGGGGCAATTTCTGGTTCTTTAACAGATATTGTTGAAATGGATGCAGCTTCTAATAATAGTGTTGAAGATATCAGAAGTATCAGAGAAGAAGTAAACTTTTTGCCAACAAAAGCAAAATATAGAGTATATATTATTGATGAGGTACATATGTTATCAACAGGGGCATTTAATGCTTTATTAAAAACATTAGAAGAGCCTCCTGAACATGTAAAATTTATATTGGCAACTACAGAACCACAAAAATTACCAGCAACCATTTTATCTAGATGCCAAAGATTTGACTTTAAGAAAATATCCAATGAAGATATTATTAAAAGACTAGAAATTGTTTGCAAAGAAAGTAATATAGAAATAACAAAAGAAGCGATGCAGATTATTGCTACTTTATCAGAAGGAGCATTAAGAGATGCGTTATCTATTTTGGAAAGATGTATTCAAGATGGTGAAAATCAAATCGATGAAGATAAAATAAAAGACCTAGTAGGAATTCCTAAAATGGTATATGTTCATGATATAGTAGAAGCCATTATACAATATGATGTCGATAAAGCACTTGTCACTGTTAATAAAGTTTTAGAAGATGGAAAAGATATTTCAAACCTATTATGGGAAATCATAAAATATGTAAAAGATATCTTGTTATATAAAGCAACCAATCATGTAGAATTATATAATGAAGAGGAAAAACAAAAATTAAAGGAAATTTCAGAAAAGGTTGAGAAGGAAAGGTTAATCAATCTAGTATATGCATTTTCTGAGTTAGAAAATGAAATGAAATTTTCTACACAAAAAAGTATTATCTTCCAAGCGGGAATTATAAAGCTTTGTAGCAAGTTAACAGTTAATCATAATAACCATAATAATGATGCTGATTTAGAACAAAGAATAGAAAAAATAGAAAATTATTTAAGAAACCATACTGGAAATGTTAATAGTTATAGACAACAACCAGTTGGTACAGAAGTAAAAATGGCATATAATGTACCTACAAGCACGACACAAACTGTATCAAAAAATGAAAAGAAAACAAGTAGTAGTCCAAAGAAAATGGAGACATCAACATATTCTAGTAAAGTAGAAGAATATTGGCCACAAATTGTCAGAGACCTAAAGCAAAATGGAAAGATTGTGTTATATACAAACCTAATAAATACGAGAGCCAAGGAAATTAACGATATGACGGTGGGAATAGAGTTCCCTAATGGTTTAACATCATTTGGAAAAACGGTTTTAGAAAAACAAGAAAATATAAAAGAACTTACCAATTTGGTTTCTATGGCATCAGAAAAGCCAATGAATATAAAATATATTACAAATGTCGGAAATGTAGGGGAAACAAAAGAACCAAACATTAAAAGTATTGCAAATGACTCAGATATACCATTTCATGTTATCGAATAGAGATGTATAAAATCTCATTTGTATAAGTTGTATTCATTTGATTGCTTACGTGGTGTTTCAAAATATTAAAAATATATGTAAAACAGAACAATAATAAAAAAGTTAAATAAAATATAAAACGATATTTATAAAAGAAAGGAATGTGAAATTATGTCAAAAAGAGGTGGATTCCCAGGAGGAATGGGAGGATTCGGCGGAATGAATATGAATAACTTAATGAAACAAGCAAAAAAAATGCAAGAGGATATGGAAAAATCACAAGCAGAATTAGCAAGTAAAGATTTTGAGGCAACAGCAGGTGGTGGAGCAATATCTGTAAAAGTATCAGGAGAAAAAATAATTAAAGAAATCAAAATTCAAAAAGATGTTGTTGATCCTGATGATGTAGAAATGTTAGAAGACTTAATATTAACATGTGTTAATGAAGCTTTAAGACAAGTAGATAGTGCACAAGCTGATCAATTAGGAAAATTCAATATACCAGGATTTATGTAAAAAATAAAAGGGATTATCGGTTTTCCGAATAATCTCTTTTTGTTAAATAGGAAAAATCGATTTTTCCTATTCAACAAAAAAACAACGTTGCACAGAAAAATTGCATAGCAATTTTTTCGCGTCGACAAATCTTTACGCTTCTTCGAGAAATTTAATATATATAGTTAAATTAGAAAAGTAGAGAAAAGTTCTTGCGAAGCGAGATTTATCTGCTATATAAACTATTTAAATGGAGGTACAAAATGTCATTATATTCACCATCAATAGAAAAATTAATAGAAAGTTTTGAAAAATTGCCAAGTATTGGACATAAAACAGCTGCAAGACTTGCTTTTTATATCTTGAATAGCTCAGAAGAGGAAACAAAAGAATTTGTTAATTCCATTTTAGAAGCGAAAAAGAATTTAAAATATTGTAGTATATGTTATAACATTTCTGATACAGACCCTTGTCCAATTTGTAGCAATCCGAAAAGAGATACATCTTCTATCTGTGTTGTAGAAGATGTAAGAGATGTCATTGCCATGGAAAAAACACATGAATTCAAAGGCGTATATCATGTTTTACATGGTTCCATTTCTCCAATGAATGGTGTAGGACCAGATGATATAAAAATAAAAGAATTATTATCTAGATTAATGGATGGAACGGTAAAAGAGGTTATTTTAGCAACTAATCCAAGAGTTGAAGGGGAAGCAACAGCAATGTATTTATCTAAATTAATTAAACCGCTAGGGATAAAAGTGACAAGAATAGCACATGGTATACCAGTAGGCGGTGATTTGGAATACACAGATGAAATTACATTGACAAAAGCTTTAGAGGGTAGAAGAGAATTGTAAATCAACATAACATGAATGCGGTATATCTTTAATATACCGCATTACCCATTTAATAAAATATCACAAATATCTTTGGTAGAATGTAATTTTGCCAATTTTTTTGTATTTTCTTTCATGGTTTCTAAAGTTTCCGGATGTGAAAATAAATTTTCTAAAACTTCAGCTACATTATCTTCTTTTTTTATCCATATGGCAATACCTTTTTTTACCAAAAATTTTGCATTTTTTTCTTCTTGACCAGGAATTGGATTAATAATCACCATAGGTAAATGAGAAGCTAAACTTTCTGTTGTCGTTAATCCACCAGGTTTTGTAACCACTAAATCAGAAATACTCATAAACTCTGGAACTTGACTAGTATATTCAAAAACAAGAACACTATCTTTTCTTCTATGCTTAGAAACAACTTTTTCAAAAGCCAATTTCATTTTTTCATTTTTTCCGCTAATTGCTATGATTTGCATATCTTTGCAGTATTTTACAAACCCTTCAAAAATTTCTACTGTTCTCGTTTTTCCTAATCCAAATTCTCCACCACCAAAGAATAGAATTGTTTTTTTCTCTGGTTTCAAATTTAATTCTTTACAAATTTTTTCTTTGTTAAAGGTTTTTAAGAATTTACTAGATAAAGGAATTCCTGTAACAAATATTTTTGAATCTGAAATGCCTTTTCTTTTTAAATATTTTTTCATATTTTCATGTGCGACAAAATAGTAATCTGTATAATCAGAACCAACTAACCATTGGTCATGTGGAGCAAAATCTGTCATGATGGTTGCAATTTTAGCAGAAATTTTTCCTTTCCTTTTTAAATAACTACACATTTGACTTCCAAAAGGATGTGTAGAAATAATTAAATCAGGTTGTTTTTCTCTTAGAAGTCTTAATAATTTAATTGCCATAAATTTATTAGATCTACTAGTAATATGAGCAAGTGGTCCTTTTTGAGAATCAGAGTAAATTCTTCCCCAAGCCCAAGGCGCTTTTTTAGCCATTTCATTATAGGCTTTTGTTGTCATTTTTTCTATTGTTTTATTAACATATTTCACACAATCTATTAATTCTACATCTATGTTTTTATCTTTATAATTATTTTTTAAACATTCATGAATAGATTTTGCAGCATTCAGATGTCCACCACCATAAGATGCATAAAAAATTAAAATTTTCATGATAATCTCCTTTTTTAGAAATAATAAGAAATACATCACTTCTTATTATTTAAAATTATTTTGTAGTTCAATTTTAACATAAATACAATAAAATTTCAAAAAATGGAATAAATTTTTATAAAAAAGAAAAAATAATGATAGAAAATATATCTATCAATAAATCATAATTAAAAAAACAGATGGAAAATTATATTTGTATGATGAGGTGATGATTTGAAAAATATTATTAAAATCCTAACTATATTTATTATATTTGTCATAGCATTTATTATGTTTGTAACATTTAGTAAAAATAACTCAAAACAAAATGTTAGTTATGCAGCAAGTTCTCATACATCAGATGTACAATTAATGGCTAGGGCAATTAATGGAGAAGCAAGAGGAGAACCATATGAGGGACAAGTAGCCGTTGGGGCAGTAATTTTAAATCGAGTAAAAGATTCTAGATTTCCAAACTCTATTTCAGGTGTTATTTATCAATCAGGAGCTTTTACAGCGGTAGCAGATGGACAAATTAATGCACCGATTGATGAGGATTCTACAGTGTATAAAGCTGCACAAGACGCTTTAAATGGTTGGGATCCGACAGGAGGTTGTGTATATTATTTTAATCCAGATACAGCAACAAATAGTTGGATATGGTCTAGACCACATGTTATAACAATTGGAAAACATAGATTTTGTAAATAACAAAAGGCATGTGTTAACAAAATCAAGGGTTTCGACAAACAGATATAAAGACTTTACAAATAACGAAAGGAAGGAAAAGAATGAATAAATTAGTAGAATGGAAAGAAAGATTAAAAAAAGGACATATGCTTAGTATCATTGTAGTGCTTTTAATTGTAGTTGCTATATTAGGAGCTATTTTATATAAAAAGCAAAGAGAATATAGACAAGCTTCAGAAAATTCATATAATATGGCATTCTATGAATTAGTGGATTATGTACAAAATGTAGAAACATATTTGGCAAAATCATTAATTTCTACAACACCAGAACATGGAGCAGAAACACTAACTAATTTATGGAGAGAAGCAAATTTAGCACAAAGTTATTTAAGTATGCTACCAGTAGCTAGTCAAGAACTAGAAAATACAGAAAAGTTTTTAAATCAGGTAAGCGATTATAGTTATTCTTTATCAAGAAAAAATATATATAATGAGAGCTTAACAGAAGAAGATTTAGCGAATCTTGAAGAATTACATTCCTATAGCACAGAATTAGAAAATACGTTAAACCAGTTATCAGAAGATTTAAATAGTGGTAGATTTCAATGGGGAGAATTAACAGAGAAGGGAACAGTAGCATTTGCACAACAAGTAGATAATATATCAAAAGAAAGTTTTAGTAATTTAGAAGAAAACTTTCATGAATATTCTGGTTTGATTTATGATGGAGCTTATTCAGAGCATATGACAAGTACAGAGAAAAAAGGTTTAACAGGAGAAGATATAGATGAAAATACAGCAAAAGGGCTTGTGGAAGAATTTATCGGAAAAGATAAAATAAAAGAAATATCTAGTTTAGGGCTATCTGAAAATGCAACTATTCCAGCTTATACATTTTCTATTATAGGTAACAATGACGAAAATACCAATATTTCCATTTCTCAAAAAGGTGGACATGTGATATATATGAACACCAATAGAGAAGTAAATGCAGAAATATTATCACAAGAAGAAGCAACACAAAAAGGAAAAGAATTCTTAGAAAATAAAGGATTTAATAATATGCGAGAAACTTACTATATTACGCAAGAGGGAATTACAACGATTAATTATGCTTATAAGCAAGATGATGTAATTGTGTATCCAGATTTAATTAAAGTAAAAGTAGCTTTAGACAATGGGGAAATATTAGGAATTGAAACAACAGGATATTTAAATAACCATACGGAAAGAGATATTAGTAATATCCAAATAACAAGTGAACAAGCAAAAGAAAATTTAAATCCAAAATTAGAATTGACAAGTGAAGGAATGGCAATTATTCCAACAGAATGGCAAACAGAAATATTGTGTTATGAATTTAAAGGAAAAGTAAATGATAAAGAATTTCTAGTGTATATCAATGCAGAAAATGGAAGAGAAGAAGATATATTAATTATAACAGACACAGGAAATGGAGTTTTAACAATGTAGAAAAGAAAAGGGATTTTGGGGACGGACTCATTTTTCCCTTTTTGTTAATTAAAAATAAGAAAAAATATAGAATATAAAAAAATGAAACGATTTTGCGTATCTAAATTTGAATTTAGAAATTGTTAAAGAAAATAATGAAAGAAGCTCCATTTTTTTCTTTTAAAATTTCTATGAAAATTTAGCTTATACAAAATCGTGTAATGGCTTTATATTTTATATTTTTTGAATTAGCAATTTTACAAAAGGGAAAAATGAGTCCGTCCCCAAAATCCCTTTTTAATGTCTTTTATATGTATCTTTTGACAATAGTTCTCTACTAACAACTTGACCATTTTGTTTTAAAATTCGATAGGCTTCTGAATAAGTAGAATCAGCTGTACTACCAGTTACATATGAAGATATTTCAACTTCATATTCATTATCTGTTCGTAGACCATATATATCAAATTTAGCAATACCACCAGAAACAGAGCATACTAATTTAATAGGATAATCTCTATTGTTTTTAAATTTAAAATCAATTGAACCATATACAACTGTAGCATCTCTACTTGCTGAAACATAGGATGGAACAAATTGATGATTGCTTCTTTCTACAATTTCTAAGTTTGCATATAAAACAGCATTATATAGTGTAGAGGTGATTTGACAAATCCCACCACCTAATCCATCAACAACTTCTCCACTCACATATATAGGAGCTTCTTTATAGCCTGCAGCAATTGTTCGTTCTCCTACAACTTGGTTATATGAGAATGTTTCACCAGGCATTAAAACTGTACCATTAATTTTAGAAGCAGCTAGTTGTAAATTAGTTGTTCTATCTCTATCTCTTGTAGAATATTTTGTAGAATATGTTGAGAGCATATCTGGAAATGCTTCTGTACCAATCATATTTGTTGTTACATTAGGATATAAAGTTTTTAAAGGTATCACATATTCTGATTTTTCTTCTAATAGCATTTCTTTTGCTTCATCCAAAGAAATGGCAAAATCTAAACCATTTTCAGATGGATAAACAGCAAATGGATCTTGTGTGTAATAAGCATCAACTGGTTCTTTATATATCTCATTATATATTTTTTCAATGTTAATTTCAGAAGGTTGTTTAGAAACGGTAGCAATATCTAAGGTTCTATTTTTCAAAGTTAAATTTGAAATTCCATTTTTTATATATGTACACATTTGATCTACATTTACAACATTACCTTCAGATCCCTTGGTTACAATTAAGTTATTGCCTTCGATATAATAACCACTTTCAATAACTGTATCAGGCAGTTTAGATGAGATATCATTTAAAGCAGTTCTTAACTGTTCTTCATCTAAAGTTGCTGTAAGCTCTATATTGATAGGATTAATCCATGCTTTTAAGGCTGTAAAACTATTTTCAAATATATTTCCAGATTTACCAGTTTCATATGCTTGTTCTACGGCAGAATCAATATCAAAATTTACATTAAGTGCAGATAAAGGAATACTGGTTTGGTAATCATTATGTACTAAATTAATATTTTCTGGCAAATTTTCGTTGATATAGTTTTGTACAGTTTCTTTTGCTTCTTCTGCCGATAAGTTAGAAACATCTATACCTTTTATACTGACTCCAGAAACAATATTTTCATTTTGATTATTTACAAAAGTAAAAATCAAAAAAGCAATACATAATAAAATAATAAAAGCCAAAATACAAATACTAAAAACACGAATAGATTTTGAATGTATATGTCTATCATTTTCAGGATGATAATTTTCTACTGGATGATATTCCTTTTTTTCAAGTTTCTTTTCTTCTTTTAGAAGAGGTTCTTTATTTACTGTGTCTATTTCTTCTCTAATAGAAGATTCTTCATTTGTAATATTCATTTCTTTTTTAACAGAAGATAATGTGTTTTCTGTATTTGCTTCTTCTTTAGGAGAAGATTTTTTCTTTTTCGTATTTGTTTTCTCTTTAGATTGAGATTCTTTTTTTTCAATATTTGATTCTTCCTTAGGTTGTGATTCAACACCTAATAAAGTTACTTTATCTATAGGTTTTTCTAATTCTATGTTTTTTGTATTCATAAGATTCTCCTTTTTCAAATGTCTTTTTTATTATACCATAATTCGTCAAAAAATTATATATTATTCACATAAAATTTATAAAACTAACAAAATAAATATGAAAAATCAAAATAAATAGTTTCATGTTGTTTTATATAGAAAGATTTCATATATAATCAAGGCAAAAGTGTATTTTTTATTAAAATAAGGAAAAACATAAAAATTTTGTTAAAATAATTTTTTATAAAAAAGAGAATACTAAACATATAAAGTTGTATATACAGTTTTATAATTTTAAATTTTTTAGGAGGAAATTATGTCTAAGAATCGTCATTTAATTTCTGAGAATTTAAGAGAAGAAATTGCAAGAGAATTAGGAGTATATGAACAAGTAAAAAAAGACGGAGGAAGCTGGGGAAATGTTTCTTCTAAAGATTGTGGAAATATTGTTTCAAAAGCAATCGAAATAGCCAATAGAGCAGTAGAACAATAGTTAGGAATATGGGTAGAATTGAAAAAATTCTACCCATATTTTATATATAGTTGCAAAAAAAGAAATTTAATCATATAATTCTAAAAAAGATATAGAGGTGAAAAAGATGAAGGAGATAACGATAAAAGATATATTAGAATGTACAGATGGAAAAATGATTACAGGAAATGAAAATATAGTATGTAAAGAATTTTCCAAAGATACAAGAACAATAAAAGAAGGAGATATATACATAGGAATCAAAGGAGAAAATTTTGATGGGAATGTATTTTGGAAGAAAGCACTAGATAATGGTGCAATGGGAGTCATTGTTCAAGGGATAGAATTTGATAAACAGGATATAGAAACATATCAGGATAAAGTAATTATACAAGTAGAAGATACTTTGCAAGCATTATACAAATTAGCAAGTTACAAAAGAGAGATATATAATGTACCTGTCGTAGCTATTACAGGTAGTGTAGGAAAAACAAGTACAAAAGACTTAGTTGCCAATGTTGTTGCACAAAAATATAAAATATGTAAAACAATAGGAAATAATAACAATAATATTGGAATGCCATTTACGATATTAAATGCACCAAATGATATTGAAGCATTTGTATTGGAAATGGGAATGAATCATTTTGGAGAAATCCATTTACTTTCTGAAATTGCAAAACCTGACATATGTATTATTACCAATATAGGTACTTCACATATAGGAAACTTAGGGTCTAGAGAAAATATATTAAAGGCAAAATTAGAAATATTAGATGGTGCAAAAAATCCATATATGGTTATCAATAATGATAATGATTTATTACATAAATGGTATGAAGAAAATAAAGATAAAATAAACATAAAAACATATGGAATCAATGAAAAAAGTGATATGCAAGCAAAAGAGATTCAATTACATGAAGATGGCAGTGAATACCAAATTCATTTAAACAATAAAGAAGAGAAAATAAAAGTTCCAGTTGGAGGAGAACATTTTGTATTAAATAGTTTATGTGCTATTGCAGTAGGAAAACTATTAAACATAGAAAATGAAGATATAAAAAGAGGAATTGAAACATTTTCTCTTACGAAAAATAGAATGGAAGTTATAGAACTAAAAAATGGTATTAAGATAATCAATGATGCATACAATTCTAGTGTAGAATCTGTGAAGGCAAGTTTATCATATATGAATCATATGAAAGCAGATAGAAGAATTGCAGTACTAGGAGATATATTAGAAACTGGAGAATTTGCTTTAGCATTACATAGAGAAATTGGTAAAATTGTGTGTGAAAACAAAGTAGATGTTTTAATTTGTAGTGGCGAAAATGCAAAATATATAGTGGAATCTGCAAAAGAAAATGGATTTGATGAAAGAAATATATATTATTTTGAAAATAAAGAAGATATTGTGGAACTATTAAAAAAGATGATTCAAGCAAAAGATGTAATATTGTTTAAAGCATCAAATGGCATGAGATTTTTCGATATAGCAGAAAAAATAAAGATAGAATTTAAATAAAAAATGAAAACAAAGGAGAGGATAGTATGAAAATAAAATTAGGACTTATTTTTGGAGGTATGTCAACAGAAAATGAAGTTTCTGTTATGTCGGCAAATTCTATTTTAAAAAATTTAGATAAGAACAAATATGAGATTTTTCCAATATATATTTCAAAAAGTGGAGAATGGTATCAATATGATAATTTAGAAAATATTGAGATTAATGAAAATATGCAGTATATGAAAAAATTAGAAGATATAATGGGATATTTACAAAGTTTAGATGTCCTTTTCCCAGTATTACATGGACTATATGGAGAAGATGGAACCATCCAAGGATTATTTGAAATATTAAAAAAACCATATGTTGGATGTGGTGTTTTAGCATCAAGTGTGGGAATGGATAAAGCTTATACAAAAGTTATTTTTGATAAAGCAAATATTCGTCAAGCTCCATACATATATTTAAAAAAATATAAAGACCAATATACATATATTGATAAAGATTTTAATGAGAAAAAAGTCTCTTTGGAAGAGGCAGCAGATATCGTTGAAAAAGAAATTGATTTTCCAGTATTTATAAAACCAGCAAATTCTGGTTCAAGTGTAGGAATTAATAAAGCGAAAAATAAAGAAGAATTAAAAAAATATATAGAATATGCAGGAAAGTTTGATAAGAAGATTTTGATAGAAAAAGGGATTGGTGGAAAAGAGGTAGAATGTGCAGTACTTGGTAATGATGATGTAATGGCATCTTGCGTAGGAGAAATAAAACCTGCCGATGAATTTTATAGCTATGATGCAAAATATCAAAATGAAGATTCAAAGACATTGATTCCAGCAAATATAGATGAAGAAGTTTCAAATAAAATCAGGAAATTAGCAATAAAAGCATTTAAAGCAATTGATGGAAAAGGTTTATCAAGAGTAGATTTTTTTGTAGAAGATAAAACAAATCAAATTTATATTAATGAAATCAATACATTGCCAGGATTTACAAAGATAAGTATGTATCCGAAATTATTTGAAGCTGAAGGAATACAGTATAATTACTTGTTAGACAAATTAATAAATTTGGCACAAGAATAACTGTAACTGAAAATTACAATTCAGTTACAGTTTAGACATGAATGCTAGAATGGGGTACATATATATTAGTTTTTCATACCTTGTGTGTCGCAACCACTTATGTTAAAAGATAAATTTTAGATAGTCTTAAATAAATTTAATTCTATCTAAAATTATTTTCAACGAAAGAAGGTTGCTCCAATCGCACTCGCCATCGCTCGTTTGGTCGCTTACGCGGTATTTTAAACTAATATATATGTACCCCATTCTAGCATTTAGCTCTGAATCGTAACACAATTCATAAATTGTGTAATAAAAAATCCATAAAAGTATGGATTTTTTTCATTTTTATGATATAATAGAAACACCTGATTATAGGGGAGGATGTCAAATGATTTTTAAAGATTATTATAAAATTTTGGGGCTAGAAACAAGTAGAGTTTCTATTGATGAAATAAAATTAGCATATCGAAATGCTGCTAAAAAATATCATCCAGATGTCAATGTAGGAGATAGTTTAGCAGAAGAACGTATAAAAGATATAAATGAAGCATATAGAGTTTTATCTGTACCAAGTTCTAAAAGAAAATATGATAGAATATGGAATTCACATCATTTGGTCAATAAGAAATTTAACATGAAAGGTAAAGATTCTATTGTAAAAATGTTTTTTGGAAATATCAAGCAAAACCAAGAGGAAAAAAGAGAACAGAAAAATAAAGAGCCGCTAAGAGGAGAAAATGTTGAAACAGAAATTAATACCACAATATATGAAGCATTTAATGGTTCAGATAAAAAAATATCCTTAAGAACGATTGATGGGAAAATGAAAACATTTACAGTATCGATTCCTCAAGGGATAAGAGATGGAGAAAAAATAAGACTAATCGGTCAAGGTAAGCCAGGAATCAATGGTGGTAAAAATGGGGATTTATTCATAAAAATCAACATAAAGAATGACAAAAGATTTAAATTACAAGGTTGTGATATGTATACAGACTTATTAATCTCTCCATGGGAAGCAGCTTTAGGAACAAGAGTGAATATTCAGTCCATTGATGAGGAAACAAAAGTATATATTCCGCAAGGAATACAAAGTGGAGAAAAAATCCGAATACCAGGAAAAGGCTATAAAGACGGAAAAGGATCAAGAGGAGACTTAATTGCAGAAGTGAAAATCATGGTACCTAAAAAGTTAACCAATGAAGAAAAGAAAATATTTGAAGAATTAAATAGTGTATCAATCTTTAATCCAAGGAAGGACTAAGAAAAAAGTACATATTTACATAAAATATATATTGACAATATATGTATTTTCATGTAAAATAAATAGTGGATGTTATATAAAATAAAACAAATGACAAGCTATGGATTAAAAAACATAGAAACGGAGGGAAAAAAATGGAGACATGGGAAGGAAAGAGCTTTAGCATTACAGATCCAAAGGGAGTAAATACAGTCATCTATCAAATCGTTAAAACTCCAAAAGAATTGATAAAGGAATATCCTAAATATGTTTTAGAAAGATTAGAGTCAACAAATGAAATAAGAGGAGATATGACAAGAAAAACCTTTTATGTGGATTTTCCATCAGTAGATCAAGATGAATTGGTTATATTGTCTTTTGGAAAAGATAGAGTTGTTGTTAATACTGCTATTTTGGAAGGTAATAAAGTTTCTATCAGTAAAAAACCAATGCCTTTGAAATTTGATAGTATATATTCAGAAAATGAAACAGAAATTAAAGATTTTAAGTATACGCCAAATTTAAAGAGACCAATATGTGTCATTGACCCAGAAACGACAGAAGAAATCAAACCTGTACTTTATTTCGATGAGAAAACAAATGAAGTAAAAGGAAAATGTAAGTTGAAACCAAACAAACCTTATTTTGCCTTTGAAATCAAGGACAAAAAAGAGGATTAAGGAGGAAAGTTTAAATGAATAATCCAGGAGCAAATAGAAATTTAAGTTCCGAAAGAGAAGTATTAAGATGTTGTATCATTGTACAAAGAGTTGAAAAGGAACTTCAAAATAAAACAGACAAACGAATTGATGCCAAAGAACATGGACAAACAGATATCGGGGAAGGAAGAATAGAAGGACAAGTAATAGATACAACAGCTGGAAATATAACAAATATCTTAGAAGATGATGGAACAATGACAAGAAGAGTAGAAAAAGGACCAGTTATAAAATCAGCTAAACTTCCAAAAGATATTAAAAGTATGAAAAGATTACAAGACGTAAGAAATAAGAAAAAATTGGAAGCTAGAAGACAAGATAAGGATAATGATAAAGAGATATAAACAAAAGAGTAGGTGAATGAATGTGAATTACAAAATTGAAGGCGCAATCAGAAGAAATAGAACAAATTTTATAATTTTTGCAATACTATGGATATTTATAGCCATAGTATTTGTTACGCCTATTGCACATAGCATGTTTCAGGCAAATGCGAGTGGACAATTTGATTTAGCAATGTTTATTGAAACATTTGGATCTTGTATAACACATCCACTTAGCACATTAGGAACGGTATTAACAGAAGGTGCTATGGGAAATTATTTTTCAACTTTAATTGTTGTCACGATTTTCTATTCTGTATTTTTCTTTATAGGATTTGTGAGATCAGCTCCTAAAAACGAATTTTCTGATATAGAACATGGATCTAGTGATTGGAGTCAAAGAGGAGAACAATATCAAATATTAAGCAAAAATAAAGGAATTATTTTAGCAGAAAACAATTATTTACCAGTTGATAAAAGAGGAAACGTAAATGTTCTAGTAGTTGGACGGATCAGGATCTGGTAAATCAGCATCATATTCAATTCCAAATGCTTATCAAATGTTAGGATCTTATGTTTTTACAGACCCTAAAGGAGAACTATATGATAGAACAGCAGGATACTTAAAGGCACACGGATATAAAATTAAAGTATTAAACTTAGTAAGACCAGAATATAGTGATGGATATAATCCATTAATGCATATATCATCAGGGTTAGATGTTGATGTTATTGCGAATACGATTATAAAAGGACAAAAATCAGAAGGTGGAAGTTCAGATCCATTCTGGGATGACTCTGCAGAAATGTTACTAAAAGCCTTAATTTATTATTTATTAGCAACCAGACCGGAAGAAGAACAAAATTTAGCTAGTTGTGCAGAATTGGTTAGGGCAGCAAATACAAACGGAGGAAACAACCTTCTTACAGAATTAATGAGTCAATTACCATATGACCATCCAGCAAGAATGAACTATAAATCTATTGAAATTGCACCAGAAAAAACTTATAGCTCAATCTTGAGTTCATTGCAATCTAAGCTTGGTAAATTTGATTCAAAAGAAATTGCAGAACTAACTTCAACAGATACCATTAATTTTGAAGAAATAGGAAATGAAAAAACAGCCGTATATGTTATATCATCAGATACGCATACAGCGTATGATTTCTTATTAACCATATTCTTTGCGCAGATGATACAACAATTATATGATTATGCAGACCAAAATGGTGGAGCACTAAAAGAACAAACATTTTTCATATTAGATGAGTTTGCGAATATTGGTAAAATACCAGATTTTGATAAAAAGATTTCTACTTCTAGAAGTAGAAAAATATCATTTAGCGTTATTTTACAAAATATAGACCAATTAGAAGCAGTATATGAAAAATCATATGAAACCATCATGGGTAACTGTGATACACATGTATTCTTAGGAAGTAACTCATATAAAACAGTAGAATATTTCTCAAAAGCTTTGGGAGAAAAGACGATTGAAAGAGATAGTATATCGATTAATAGAGATAGACAAAACTGGAAAACAGGAAAGAGCGTATCAGACCAAGTAATGGCAAGGGCATTGATGACACCAGATGAATTGAGAAGAATGGATAATGATTTATGTATTATTTATGAAAAAGGAATCAAGCCTGTAAAAGCTCAAAAATTCTATTATTTCAAACATCCAATGGCAAAAGAAATGAAGAGATTAGAGATTAGCCATAATGACATTGGTGAAATCGAAAGAGGAACGTGGAGAAAATACAATCCATATAATCCTTATGTGCCAGAAGATGAGAAAAAAGAAAAAGTAGATAGTTTAAAAGTAGAATCTTTAGATGATTTATTTGATGATGAACCATCAAAAGAAGAAAAGAAAGATGAAACAAAACAAGCGACTGAGCAACCAAATATGCAGTCAGAAAAAAACACACAAAAACAGGAAAATACTTTAGACTTGAATAGCTTTGATGAAGCGCCAGTGTTGCCACAAGAACCAGATAAAGATGATGATGATATATATGATTTACAAAAAGAATTGGAAGCTAAATTTGATGAATTATTTGGTCCAATAAATGAAGATGATTAAAATTTATAAAAACTATATTTCTTAATTTAGGAAATATAGTTTTTTTGTGGTATAGGAAAAATTACTTTTCCTATACCACAAAAAAACAACATTAATATCTATTTAAAGCTGTGAATTGTAACGAATAGTTACAGAATACCAAAAAAATTTTCGCTTAACTATTGAAAAAAAATAATAATTAAGATACAATCATAATTACAAAGAAAATATGGGCATTGGAATCAGATTTGTTTGGTTCTAATGGAACTAGGAAAAGAGGAAAAAAGAAAATATGAAATTTGTACATATAGCAGATATACACTTTGATAGTCCATTTATAAATTTATCAGATAGAGATAACTTAGGGGATATCAAAAGGTTAGAACAAAGAAAAGTTTTTAAAAAAGTAATTGAATATATAAAGGAAAATAATATAGATTTTCTATTTATTGTAGGGGATTTGTATGAACATCAATATATCAGAAAATCAACAATAGAATATATAAATGGATTATTTAAAGAAATCCCAAATACAAAAATATATATTAGTCCAGGAAATCATGATCCATATATCAAAAATTCTTATTATAGTCAATTTCAGTGGAATGATAATGTGCATATATTTTCATCAAAAATTGAAAAGATAGCATTAGAAAATGTTGATATATATGGATATGGATTTGATGATTTTTATTGTACAGATTGTGGAATCGAAAATTTAGAAATTGAGGATAAAAACAAACGCAATATATTGGTAATTCACAGTACTATTGATGGAGCGAATTTAGAGGAAAAACAATATAATTCTATTCCTAGAAAACTACTAGAAGAAAAAGGATTTGATTATGTAGCAACTGGACATATTCATAAGTTAGATTATCATACATATGAAAATCAAAAAATTGTGTATCCTGGCTCTCTAATTTCATTAGGGTTTGACGAATTAGGAGAACATGGAATGATTGTAGGAGAAATCGATGAAAATAAAACACTAAAAACACAATTTATTCCTTTAAGTGAAGATAATTTTGAAGAAATAGAATTTGATGTAACAGATATTATCTCTAAAGATGAATTAATTGAGAAAATTAATGATTTAGAAATAGCGGATAATCAACTAATAAAAATCATATTAACTGGCAAAAGAAATTTTGAAATAAATAAATATGAAATATATAAATTATTAACAAATGAAAGAATCATAAAAATAAAAGACCATACCAAAATTCAATATGATTTAGAGAAAATAGCAAATAATTATACATTAAAAGGATTATTTGCAAAAGAAGTATTAAAAGAAAAGGAAAATGCAGGTGAAGAAGAATTAGAAATCATAGAAAAAGCTGTTGAAATTGCTTTTGAGGCATTGGAATAAGAAAAATCTATATAAAGTCAAGATGAAAAGCTGATTTTTCTTGTTGAATAGGAAAAATTGCTTTTTCCTATACAAGAACGTCGCTTCGCTCTAGTGATTGCACACAAATTTTACTAGCGTAAAATTTGGCGCCGAACAATGACGCGGGCTTTGAAATGTTATGAACAGAAAAAATGTTTAAGATAGCCCGCTATTGTTCTACAATAACGAAAGGAATGATAGAAAGAGTGAAAATTCAAAAATTAAAGATAAATGCTTATGGAAAACTAAAAGATAAAGAAATCGAATTTAAAGATAATATAAATCTGATTTATGGCAAAAATGAAGCTGGAAAGTCTACTATATTAACTTTTATAGTCAATATGTTATATGGTATTTCAAAAAATAAAAATGGAAAAACATATTCCGATTTTGAAAAATATAAACCATGGAATCAAGAAGATTTCTCAGGAAAATTAGAATATGCATTAGATAACAAAGAAACATTTGAAGTATTTAGAGATTTTAAAAAGAAAAATCCTCAAATATTTAATGAAAAAAAAGAAGATATTTCTAAACAATTTAATATAGATAAATCAAAAGGAAATGAATTTTTTTATGAACAAACAAAAATGGATGAAAAATTATTTTTATCTACAATTGTGGTTAATCAAGAACAGGTGAAATTAGAAAAAAGTGAACAAAATATATTAATACAAAAAATTGCTAATTTAGTAGGAACTGGAGAAGATAATGTTTCTTATAAACGAGCAATCGATAGAATTAATAGAAGACAATTAGGAGAAATAGGAACTGAAAGGTCTAGGGAAAAACCACTAAATAGACTATTAAGAGAAAATCAAAATCTGGAAGAAGAAAAAAAAGAATTAGAAAAATATAAAAATACAAAATATGAAATTGAAGAAAATAAAAAAAATCTATCGGAAAAATATTCAAATTTAGAAATAAAATTAGAATATTTAAATAAAATAAAAAAAATATTAGAAGAAGAAAAAATTGAAAATGAAAAAATAAAAATAAAAGAAAATATTAAAAATGAAAATGATAAAAAAATAAATTTAAATAAAAAAGAAAT
>CALXKE010000006.1 GCA_944388805.1 uncultured Clostridia bacterium
GCTGTTCCACATCTTGGGCAATATGGCATAACTTTATGTCCTTCATAAAGTAATCCTTTTTCCCACATTTGTTTTAAAGCCCACCATACAGATTCGATATATTCATTATGATACGTAACATATGGATTATCCATATCTACCCAGAATCCAACTTTATTTGTCATTTCTTCCCATAAATGAACATATTCAAAAACGCTTTCTTTACATTGTTTTACGAATTTTTCTACACCATATTCTTCGATTTGTTGTTTTCCTGAAATACCTAACTTTTTCTCTATTTCTAGTTCTACTGGTAATCCATGTGTATCCCAACCAGCTTTTCTGATAACTCTATATCCTTTCATGACTTTATATCTTGGAATTAAGTCTTTCATAACTCTTGTTTCAATATGTCCAACATGTGGTTTTCCATTTGCTGTTGGAGGTCCATCATAAAAGGTAAAATATCTTTTTCCTTGATTTCCGTTAAGGCTTTTCTTTATGATGTCTTTATCCTTCCACATTTTGGCAACATCATTTTCCATTCCGACAAAACCATTTTGCAATTCTACTTTTTTGTACATACAAATTCCTCCTTTATATTTTTTATGTTTTTAAAATTATAAACTTTTATTTATAAGATGCTGATTTTCATTGTATAGGAAAAATCGACTTTTATCTTGGCCTTGTTTAAGATTTTTCCGTATACAACAAGGTTAAGCTTCTTATATTCGTGAAGTACTGCGAAGCAGTCTTCACATTTGTGCGTCGAAATCTTTGATTTCGCTAACGCACGCTTTTCTTATTTGTTTTAATCAAAAAAAGCTATTTACATCCTATAACTTAGGACGAAATAGCTTTACTTTCCGCGGTACCACCTATTTTAACTAATTAATTCTCTTTTAATTAGTTCTCTCATTTATCTTTAACGCAGATTTACGACTATACTTACTTTCATTTCAGTTTAGTAACAGTTAGGGGATAATAAATAGAATTTACTTACCAAATTCACAGCTACCTTTGGCTCTCTTTAAGATATTATGCCATTTATCGTGTCCTGACTATTGTTTTTTCTATATTATGTTCATTATTATATCATGTTTTTTAGATTTTTCAAGTGATTTTTGATTATTTTATGAATTTTCTAAAATGAATCATCATACTTTTTGATTATATTCACGAATTTATTTGTCCATCTATTACAATTCTTTAATTTCTTCTTCAGTTAAACCTGTTATCTCAATTATATATGCAATATCTGTACCTTTTTCTTTCATTTTCTTAGCAATTTCTTTTCTATCTTGTTTTTTGCCTTCTTCTATCCCTTTTCTTCTTGCTTCATACATTTCTGTGTTATAGGTTAACCTACTCCTTTCTCTAATTTCATATAATTCTCTTTCGTATTCATCTGCACTCATTTGTGTTAATTGTTCTACTGCTTCTTTAATTTCTTCATTCTCTTTTTTGCATTCTTCCATCATTTTTCTATCTCCCCCAATCACATATAACCATTTTTCTAGTAAATCTGCTACCTTTAGTTTCTTTTTCTTAAACTTTGGTAATTCTATGATATAGTATTTTACCATGTCTGTTAAATATTCTTCTTCTTTTCCATATCCCATATTGACGTATCTGATTTCTTCTGTTTTCTCATATTTTAACATAGCTAAACTTAAGTATGCATTTCTTTTTACAACATTATCATTTATGATACATATCACAATTGTATCTTTTGCTTTTTGATATTTTTCTGATACTTTTATTTCTCCTGCTATTAGCTTTGCATTATATACCACTAATCTTCTTTCTAAGGCCGTTGTATTTCCTACTTGTAATTCAACATCTATAATGGTGTTTTCATTTATTTCTGCTTTGATATCTAATATGCTTAATTTTTCATCAATTGCTTCTTTTGGTATTTCCGGATTTTTTACTTCTATTTTTTGTATACTAATTTTTAAAATTGCTTCTAATAAGCTTTTTAATATTCTTTCATTTCCACATTTCCCAAATATTCTTTTGAATACATAATCATTTGATAATGGTAGCATATCTACTTCTTTTAATTTGTTTAAATTGCTCATTTATCTTCTCCTTTCATTCTATCAAGTTTCTTCTGCTTATTCAACAAACAAATCTGATTTTTCTTTATAAAAATACATTAGAAATATTTTTATTAATACTAATCTATTTTTAAGTTACGATATAATATAAAAGTCACAATATATAGGAATTTTAAAAAGATATAAAATAATAGAAGTTCATTAATAAAAATATGAAATAAAACTAAAAAACTTAAAAAATAGACAAAAAATTAAGAAGATGAAATTATACATTATTTATTTTATTATTAAATTATATGAACATTTGTGAAAAACAATTTTAGATAAAAATATCATTTAATTAAACTTTTTCTTATGCTGAATACTAAATTTTATGAATAAAAATATCTCTAATTATATTTCCATTATCTTACAATATAATTAGAGATTTTGCAATATATTCATATAAATTTATGTATTGCATTTTAAAATATTTTATTAAATTGTGTTCCTACCCAACTCCAATAAATTCCTAATCCTATGATAGTTGCTAATATATTCATTAAAAGATATATTTTCGTACTAGCTTTCCCTTTTCGTTTCATATATATATTAATAGGAACTAATAATAATAAATAAACAACAAATAGAAACAAGCCTATCATGGCATTTAAACCTTCTTCACTTTCTGGTACATAATATCCACTTCCCTTAGGCTGGTTTGAAAAGAACATATAAAATAATATAAAAAATATAGTATCCATAAATCCCATAAAACCATTAAATATGACAGATAATGTTGACATGATATATTTTTTTGGTTTTTCTTTAAATTTTATGAATCCAATGATTACACAAATCAATATATAAATCATTAATCCTGCTAATATTTTTAATAATACCATTTCTTTTCCCCTTTTCCATATATATTCTTTTGTTAAGATTTATAACTTATTGTATTAATGCCATAATAATTAGTAATATTATTCTAATAAATAAAATTAACATGATTGCTATTATGACTAATGTTATTAAGCACAAAAATATTCTCTTTATGCCTTCAAACTTATTATGTATTTTTTTGAATAAATTTGTTAATAAATACTCTAACCAAACTACTGGTATTAATAAAATTGCCCATATTAATACACCCCATCTGAATAATCCTCCTATTATTGAACCTGCATTTTCATATGGATGATGGTTAGAACCAATCTCTGACCAAGTAGATTGCATTTTTATATATAAACATATATCTAGAAGTATTAGTACTATTGATAAAATAATAGTTATTCTTTTTAATATATTTTTGTTTTTCATAATTTATCTCCAGTTTTATCATTTTCTATAATAATGTAATTTCTTCTATGAAACCTGTTATTCCTTTTGTCTTTTTTAATTGTAATTTGTCCTAAAGTTAAAATAATTATTTTATGTTATAAATATATATAATCCATAACCCAATATATATGATGAAATATTTAAAATAATATATAGTATAATATTTGTTTTTGATTTTTTCTTTAAATAAATATTTAATGGAATTAATAAAATTATAGATATTAGAATTATTGCAATTTCAATATAATTCTTATAATTTATCATTGACCAAGATATACATAAAAAAATTAAAAAACTAAAAAAGCCTATTGTAAAGTTATATACTAATGCACTAATTAGAAATAAAGTATTTTTTAATTTTCCATTGTTTTTATGTATTATATTATTATTCATTAGAAAAAACCTCCTATATATTGTAATTTGCATTTATGATTTTTATAACTTTCATATAAAATCTTTCTATATTTATTGACTTTTTAATTATAAATGGATTATAATAAATATAGGAAATGACAAATCCACAAACGTGGTTTTGCCGAATAGAGTTTAACTCACATCTACTCGTCAAAGTACAGATGTGAGCTTTTTTTATTTATGTAGTTGCTTATCAACCCAGTTCTTGTAAAGAACTGCTGTCAAGGCAACGTTTAATGTTAAAGAAAAAATCAATGCTATTATGAAAAATAGTATTACTTTAACCATAAACATCACCACCCTTCCTACGAAGAATCGTAAAATTGGTGGCAAAAACCACATCTGCTTGTTCTCATTTCCTATGTTACTTATTCTACAATATTTTTCTTATTTTGTCTATAATTTTTATTAAATTTATAAATATATTTTAATCCCCAAGTTACTGTTTGTAACAAAATGTCGGAAAGGTTGAATATATATTATTTTTCATACCTTGCAATATATATTTAACCTTTCCGACATTTTCGTTTGAACTATATCTAAAAAATTATTCTTTTATCATATCTTCCATGTTTAAAGTTGTATTTTCTATTGTGTAATTGGATAAGTCAGGAACCTCTACATCCTCATCTGTAACAATATCAAATTCATATTTATATGACTGTATTGTATCTCTAATTTCTTTTACTACATTTGTACCCATAAAAAATGATTTTGCACCACCTCTATTAATTTCTCTTATTGGCAAGCCTGTTTCTTTATCTATCCATATTTCCCATCTATTATTTTCTGACCTATTTTTTAATATATAATATTCTTTTCCATAATCATAAGTATCTGTATTTATTGAATAAACAAAAGTTGTTCCTATTTTTGCAAACAAACTATTTCTGCCAGTAACAAAAGGCACATTTTTAATATTCTTATTTTTCATTTCAGGGACATCACCTTTTTCAATTACTGCTTTTTTATCTGTTTCGTTTATATATGTTCGTTCATCAGAATTGCTATTTGCATATTCGATACTTTTTGTTTCTACACCATTGTCCGAATAAATCATCCAAATCGACTTATATTTTCCATCTTTATAATACTCTTTTGTAATTGAAGTCTCATTATTTCCTAACATTTGACTTGTTTCTTTATAAAAATTATTTGATTGTAATGATTTTTCTGCTCTGTTCATTATACTATTTATTTTTATAAAGTTATTCAAAAATATAACAAATGCTATTAATACAATTATTCCAATGGCTAACAATACAGATTTTACTCTTGTCTTAATTCTAATTTTCTTTAGATAATTTAACTCTATTTGTTCTCTATTATCTTTTTGTTTCATATCATCTTGAATATGTTTTAATTCCAGTTGGCATTCTTCACATTCCTTTAGATGGTTTTCAACTAGCTTTTTTGATTCTGGATTTAATACACCATCAACATAATTCATTAATAAATCTTGGACGATTTCACATTCTTTTTTATTTTTCATTTTTATTTTCCTCCCTTATTTTTTGTTTGGCTCTATAAAATGTAACTCTTGTCCAGTTTGCTGTTTTTCCAAGTACTTCTCCTATTTCCTCATAACTTAAATTGCCTACCATTCTTAAATACATGACTTCTCTTGATTTTTCATCAAGTTTTTGCATATCTTTAAATAGTTTTAATTTTTCTTCTTTTTCACAGATAGTTTCTTCCAAAGATTCATCATCCAACACAGTATCTTTTATTTCTTCAAAAGATATATTAACATTTTTCTTCTTTTTCTTTAATTCTTTATACCATAGATGTTTTGCTATTTGACATAGCCAAACAGATAGTTTACATTCTCCTCTAAATTTTTTTATATCTTCAACAGCTAGAGCAAAAGTTTCTTGGGTTAATTCTTCAGAAATATCTTTATTTTGCGTTAAGCAGAATAAGTATTTATATACAGTTGTAGAATATTCTTTATATATTTTTTCCATATTCTGCATAACTTTTCTACCTCCTTCTATATAATAAGGGAACTTTTTTCATATTTTGTTACAAAAAATAAATATTTTTTTCATGTTATCAAATTTTTAAAAGCAGATAATTAATACTTAATTATCTGCTTTTAACTACACTTTCTATTATACACCAACAGTTGAGAAACCATTATCAACATGAATAACCTCTCCAGTAATGGCACTTGACATATCACTAAATAAAAATGCTGTAGCATTTCCAACTTGATTGATTGTAACATTTTTATGTAATGGTGCTCTTTCTTCGACAATATCTAATATTGAACCAAAATCTTTGATTCCTTTTGCTGATAATGTTTTAATTGGTCCAGCTGAAATAGCATTAATTCTATATCCGTCTTTTCCTAAATCTCTTGCTAAGTATCTAATGCTTGCTTCTAATGCTGCTTTAGCAACTCCCATAACATTATATCCTTCAATTGCTTTTTCTGAACCATAATATGTATATGTAACAATGCTTGCTCCTTCATTTAGCATTTCTTTTTCTCTTGCCATTCTAACAATAGCAACTAATGAATAGCTACTCACATCTTGTGCATGTGCATATCCAGCTCTTGAAGTCAAGATAAAATCATTTCTTAAATCTTCTGTATTTGCATGTGCAATGGCATGTAGTAATCCATCTATTTTTCCATGATCTTTTTTGATTTCTTCTAAACATTTGTCTATATCTTCATCTTTACTTACATCATTACATACATAAACACTTGCTCCTGGCATATCTTTTACTAAATCTTTTACTTTATCTACGCTGTCTGCTGAACAAGTACAAATCACTTCTGCTCCTTGTTCATAAGCTGATTGTACTGCTCCCCATGCAATACTCCATTTGTTTCTTACTCCCATAATCACTACTTTTTTACCTTCTAATAACATTTTAAAATCCTCCTAAATTATATTTTTTATTGTATCGAAAAAATCCGTCCTTATCTTACTTTTGTATAAGATTTTTTCGTAAACAACATTTGCGTTTCTTATATTTTATTCTAGCACATTGTTCTAAATTTTTCATATCGATTTTCTACTAATTCTTTTTTAGATAATGTGCTTAGCTCTTTTAAACTTTTTTTGATATAAGATTTTAATTCTTTTAAAACCATTTCAATATCTTCCTGTGCACCACCTTCTGGCTCTTTTATGATTTTATCAATGATTCCAAAATCTTTTAAATCTTTCGCAGTAGCCTTCATATCTCCTGCCGCTTCTTTGGCTTTGCTTGAATCTTTATACAAAATACTAGCAAATCCTTCTGGTGACAAGATGGAATATACTGCATTTTCTAGCATAGCAATTCTATCTCCTACAGCAATAGCTAATGCACCACCACTAGAACCTTCTCCAATGACAACACAAATAATTGGTACTTCTAATTTTGACATTTCAAATAAATTTCTAGCAATCGCTTCTCCTTGACCTCTTTCTTCTGCTCCCATTCCAGGATAAGCACCAGGTGTATCAATAAATGTAATAATTGGTCTATTGAATTTCTCTGCTTGTTTCATTAATCGTAATGCTTTTCTATATCCTTCTGGATTTGGCATACCAAAATTTCTTTCCATATTTTCTTTTGCTTTTTTTCCTTTTTGTTCTCCGATTACAGTGACTGGCATACCTTCAAATGTTGCAATTCCTCCAACAATCGCTTTATCATCTCCAAAATTTCTGTCACCATGTAATTCTATAAAATCATCAAATAGTCCATTGATATAATCTAATGCTTTAGGTCTATCCATTTTTCTTGCAAGCATGACTCTATCCCATGCTGTTATTTTCGCCATATATCTCCCTCCTTAGTTGCCAAAGGGGACGTGTCTTTTTGGCAACTTTCTTTTTATCTATATTCACTTTATTCCTTTATATTTTTCATTTTAGTTGTCAAAATGGAACATCTCATTTGACAACTTCTATTATGCTTTATGCAATCTGATTAGTTTTGCAATCGTTGATTTCATATCCTTTCTTTCTACGATTTTATCAATAAATCCATGTTCTAATAAAAATTCTGAACGTTGGAATCCTTCTGGTAATTTTTGATTAATGGTTTGCTCTATAACCCTTGGTCCTGCAAATCCAATTAATGCATGTGGTTCTGCTAAAATAATATCTCCTAAACTTGCAAAGCTTGCTGTTACGCCTCCTGTTGTTGGGTCTGTTAATACAGATATATATAATTGTCCTGCTTTATCTAATTTCGTAAGTGCACTTGATGTTTTAGCCATTTGCATTAAAGATATCATACCTTCTTGCATTCTAGCACCACCAGATACACAGAATATAACTAATGGCAATTTCTTTTTAGCCGCTGTTTCGATTGCTAATGTGATTCTTTCTCCTACTGCTGATCCCATACTTCCCATTAAAAAGTTTCCATCCATGACAGCAAGAACTGTTTTTTCCCCTTCTATTTCACATATACCACATTTTACAGCTTCTTCTATTTTTGTTTTTTCCTTTAACATTTCTACTTTTTTCATATATCCTTTAAAATTCAAAGGATCTTTTGTTACAATATCTCCACCAATTTCTTTAAACGTTCCTTCGTCTGCAATTTGTTTGATTCTTCTTCTTGATGATAATCTAAAATGTTTCCCACAATTTGGACATACACTTAGATTTTGATGTAAATCATCTTTATAAAGAATCTCTTTACAATTGTCACATTTTACCCATTTGCCAATCATCATATCTGAAGCTTTTTCATTTTTAACTCTTTTTTCTTCTTTTTCGTTTACCTTTTTTACTTTATCGATTACCAAGGTATTTCCCTCCTTTAATATCCCTGTTATTATATATGTATTTTCAATTTATTTCAACTAGGATAAGTAGTCAAAAGAAAAAATTTTGTCGCATAGACAAACGATCTCTATGCGACATTTCTTACATATTAAATTCTTTTTTTATGAAAGATGTATCATAATTGTTTGTTTTAAAGTTTTCATTTTCTAATATCTTTAATAAAAAGTCTATGTTTGTTGTGATTCCTTCTACAACAAATTCTGCTACAGCACTTTTCATTTTCGCAATTGATTCTTCTCTATTTTTTCCATGAACAATCAATTTTGCTAGCATAGAATCATATGTAGGTGGAACAGTATATCCGCTATATATGGCTGTATCTACTCTTATACCATTTCCTCCTGGAATATGTAATCCTGTTATCGTTCCTGGACATGGCATAAAGTTTTTATCTGGATTTTCTGCATTAATTCTTACTTCCATTGAATGTCCATTGAATTTGATATCTTCTTGTTTATAGGTTAATTCTTCTCCACTTGCAATTTTGATTTGTTCTTTTATGATATCTACTCCTGTTACCATTTCTGTTACAGGATGTTCTACTTGTACTCTTGTATTCATCTCCATAAAATAGAAATCTTTATTTTTGTCAACTAAAAATTCAATTGTTCCTGCATTAGAATAACCAATTTCTTTTACTGCCTTTACTGCTACTTCTCCCATTTTCTTTCTAGTTTCTTCATCTAGTATACCACTTGGTGTTTCTTCTAATACTTTTTGATTTCTTCTTTGCACTGAACAATCTCTTTCTCCTAAATGGATACAGTTTCCGTGCTCATCTGCTAATATTTGAATTTCTACATGTCTTGGATTTTCTACAAATTTTTCTAAGTATAGGCTATCATCATTAAAAGATACTTTTGCTTCTTGTTTGACAATGTCATATTCTTTTTCTAGTTCTTCTTTAGAATAAGCAACTCTAATACCTCTTCCGCCACCACCTGCTGATGCTTTTAACATAACAGGATATTTAATTTGTTCTGCTAAATTAACTGCTTGTTCTTTTGAATAAATCAATCCATCTGAACCAGGGACAACTGGAACGCCTGCTCTTTTCATCGTTTCTTTTGCTCTTGATTTATTTCCCAACAATTCGATTAGTTTATAGTCTGGTCCAATAAATTTGATTCCTGTTTCTTGACAGATTTTTGCAAAATTTGGATTTTCAGATAGGAATCCAAATCCTGGATGAATGCTATCTGCTCCTGTTAAACACGCTGCTTCTAATATGGCTTTTACATTTAAATAACTTTTATTAGATGGTGCTGGTCCTACACAAATCGCTTCATCTGCTAATTGTACATGTAAGGCATTTTTATCTGCTTCTGAATAAATAGCTACTGTTCTAATTCCCATTTCTCTACATGCTCTGATAATTCTGACTGCAATTTCCCCTCTATTGGCAATTAATACTTTTTTTAACATTGCTTTCCCTCCTATGAAATCATTTGATTCATTGTTAGTTTTTTTGTTTGAGTTTATTTCAACTATATATTTTATATATCAATATTTGTCTTTTTCACTAAAAAAAGACAGTATATATACTGTCTTTTGTACTTTTACTATTATATATTCTTTTTTTATTTTTTTCAAGCTAGTACGGGTGGTCAGTATCGTAAATCATTTTACTTAGAATTGATATTTCTAAACCTGTTCTTGATAAGTTAGAAAATAAAAATAGAATCATTAAAAATTCATGACATTAAATGTCAATACAATTCATATTCTTTTTGTGTAATAATTGTTTTAAACATTCGTTTAAGGTGATGTTATGATAAAAGAAAAAAGAAAGGCAAAAAAATATACACAAGAAAAAATGTCTGAAATACTAGGAATTAGTTTAAGACAATATATACGAATTGATAATGAAGAAGATTTACCCAGAAGAGATGTTTTAAAAAATCTAATTTTGGAATTAGAATTAACAGATGAAGAATTAGGTGAATACATAAGAATGATGGCTAATAAAATAGCTTAGGAATATTGAATGATAAATAAAATATTCTTAAGCTATTTTTTTTATTTTGTTGATATATGTATATTTTCAATTTCTGCATTTAATTCTCTAGAAATAATATTTTGTATTTGTGCGACTTCTTCTTGTTGTAATTGTTCCACTCCAATAATGACACTAATACTATCTCCATTCACAAAAACAATATTATTTGTAAATCCTTTTGTACTAATTAAATTCTCACATATCATAATACTGTTTTTCGTATCATTAATTTTTTTAATTTCCTCTGTTGCACTTTGTTTTTGTGTTTCCAAGCTATTACTACTATTTAATACATTTTCATAACTTTCTATCATCTGTGAATACATGGTATCTCTTTCTAATTTTGATTTTGTAAAATATTCATCTGTTGATACTGTTGCACTTGTTTGGGTCGCTGTATTATTTTCTACTGTATTTGTGTTTTGTGTCATATTTCCATTTGCTTCTTGCGTTGTATCTCCATTTGTATTACTTGTACTTTCCGTTACATTTTCGGTTGTATTTTCTGTCACTTCATTTTCATTAACCGCTTCACTACTTACTAATGTAGCATCTCCAATATCCGCAATTTGCATATCATCATTTGCTTCCATTTCCATAGCCGTCTCAGCTGATACTTGTTCTGCTGTATTGGTCGTATAATTTAAATATCCAGCAGTCACTAACATTAAAGCAATTACATAAATGATTACTTGATTTTTCTTTAACAAGCCTTTCATTATTTTCATAAAATCACTTTCCTTTCTAGGGGTTCATTGTGACCAAGTCCATTTGATCACAAATATGGTTAATAAAAGTATATAATTATAGGTCTGTCCCTTTTGTTTCATTTTGAAACGATTTGACACGTCCCTAATGTTCCATTTCAAATACTTGTATTTTATGCGTTGCTAACCCTGTTACTGCTTCTACTGCTTGAATAATGCTTGTTTTTACTTCTGCACTTCCTGCTCCTTTTGCTGTAATAATAGCTCCTTCTATTTGTGGTTCTACTACTTTTTGTGTAATCACTGTTTTTTGTCCATCATTTTCTTCATATATGATTTCTTTTTGTGAATCAGTTTCTTCTATGGTTCTTGTTCCTCCTGATGTGTCTGTTTCTTCTGTATTACTAGTTTGTGTGCTTTCATTATACATAGGAATAATTTCACTAGATTCTGAATAATTGATAAATACTTTTACTTCTCCAACTCCTTGGATTTTTGATAGAATTTCTTCTAATTTTATTTCTAATTCATTAGTGCTATTACTTGATACTTCTAATGATGAAGATGTATTCGTATTTGCTAATTGTTTTGAAGTATCATTTTGTAAATTTTTATGATTACTGCTACTTTTGTCTCCATTCCATATTATATTGATAATAACAATTGTGATAATTAATATAATAACAAAAAATACTAAATTTTCTATTTTCTTCTTATTCGTTTTATTTCCATCTTCTGGATTAATCAACCCTTTTAATTTATCTTTAAACATGTTTCCTCAACTCCATATTCTTCTTTTAAGAACTTTTTTATCTTTTGAATATCACTATTACTTATATTTTGTTTATTATCCTCTTGTTTCTCATCAGTTTTATTAATTTTTCCAACTGTTGTATTAACTGGCTTTATTTTTTGGATTTCACTTACCAATTTATCTTCAATTGTTTCTGTTTGTTCTGTTCCATTTTCTTGTTGTTCGTTTTCTTGCTCTTCACTTTTCTCAACTGTTAAGACAATTTCTTCTATATAGTTATCTTCATTTTTGCTTGATAATGTTGCATATACATTACAAGTTGTGACTTGATACCCTAAGTTTTCTACTTTTTGCGTTATATCCTTTTCTAATTCTTCTATGTAGATTTCTTCTATTCGACTATCCACAGAGCTTTGTTCTTCATTTGTTTGATTACTTGTATAATCACCAATATATTCATTTAAATCATAAGAACTGACATCTAATATATCTTTATTATTAACAAATGGCGATATGATATTAAAGATAATATATATGCCAAATACCATTCTTACATATTTTTTTGTTTTATTATTGGGTAATAACATTTCTAAAATGGATATAACAATAATGGCCAGTCCTAAACTTTTTGCCCAAGTACTTAAAAACTCTATCATAACTTTCCCTACCTATACATCATTCCTGTATTGGATATCTTAACCACTAAAGCTGTGCCAACAATTAGCATAACCGATACAGAGCATAAAATGGCTAAAAAGATTTTGTATACATCTCCTATTTGGTCTAATAAACTGGTTATATTTTTATCTGCTATTGGTTCACAGATTGCCGACATTAGTTTATATGCCATTGTAAAAATTCCTAATTTTAGGATTGGTATGATACAAATTCCTATCACAATAATGATTCCAACAACACCTACTGCATTTTTTAAAATAATTCCACAACCTAAGACAGTATCTACTGCATCTCCTAAAATTTTTCCTACTACTGGTATTGCTGAACTAACAACTGCTTTTGTTGTTTTTGCCGTAATGCCATCTACACTACTAGAAAGTGTCCCTTCTAAGGAAATAACTGCCACAAAAATGGTAAGAATAATTCCAAAAAACCACACAACTCCTGATTTTAAGAATTGCGATAATTTGTCTATTTGCACATTATCTGAAATTTTGGATATCACAATTAAGCTTGTAAAAATTAATACGATTGGAATAATGAGGGTTTGTATGATGTTTCCTATAAAATTGATTAAAAATAATATAATTGGTTCTAATACGCCACTTGTTGTAATACTTCCTGTGTATATCATTAACGAAATCAGCAAAGGAATTAATATATTTACAAACCCAATGACATTATTACAGGTATCTTTTACAACTTGTACAATATCTGAAAAATTCATCATAACAATCGTAACAATTAATATGTATTGAACATAGTAAATTAATTTTGAAATTGTATCATTTTCTAAGCTTTCACTGACAGATTTTAAAATACTATGTATAACGACAATGGCTAATATGCTTCCTAATACTGTTAAACCATCTAGTAGTTCTCCTCCTAGTACACCAAGTACTTTTTTCAATAATGTTTGATTATCCACTTCTCCTTTTATTGCATTTTCTAGAATTTCATTTATATCTATATCTTCGAAAAATTCACCGGAATATTCATCTGCCTGCTCAATAAATTCACTAATCCCAAATTCTTCTTGCTGTTCTTGTAATGTTTCTTCTTCATTGGCAATCGAGGTTGGCATTGTAAGATTAAAAAGGAAGATGACAGCTATTAAACTATATATAATCTTTTTCACTCTGCCTCCTTATGAACTTTAGAAACAATCTTAAAAGTTCATTTTATATTTATAAAAACATAATAAATTTTTTATTATTTATATAAAAAGTATAATTCATGAACTTTTAGGACTGTTCCCAAAGTTCCTTCAAGGCAAAATTTGCAATATAATTTCTAACAAACTAGATATGATGGGTATAGACATAGAAATGATGATAATTTTACTTCCTAACTCTATTTTACTAGCAATTGCTCCCTCCCCTGAATCTTTACATATACTAACTGCAAATTCCGAAAGAAAAGCAATTCCTGTAATTTTTATTAGTAAAGCTAAAAATTGGCTATTGATATTGGCTTTTCCTGCAATTGATTGTATTAAATTTACAATTCCTGCTAATTGGTCTGTTAATAAAAGTAATATCAGAGCTCCTGTTAATAAACTGATATATATCGCAAATTCTGGTTTATATTGTTTTAATAATATGATGATAATTAATGCAATTAATCCAATTCCTATAATTCTAATAATCTCCATAAACATATCCTTTTTATTTTCTTATGAACTTTAAGAGCTGTCATTAAAGTTCATTATTTTGTCTGTATTATCCTTCGTCTATTATTTTTATAAAATTTAAGAACTGTTCTTAAAAGTTTATCATTTATTTTTAGAACACTTCCTAAATTTTAAAGATCAAATATGGTTCTTACTGTATCAAATAAACCGCTAATTTCTTTTATTACCATGGTCAGAACAATAATTAACCCTGCTAAAGTCGTCATCATCGCTTGGTCTTCTCTTCCTGCTCTTACCAGTACTTGATGTAAAACAGCAACTAATATTCCAATTGCTGCTATTCTAAATAACAAATTGATATCCATATTTTTTTATCTCATTCCTTTCTTGAAGGCTCTAATCTCGTTGAAAAAAATTTAAATATTGTAATCTTTTTTCAACCTTTCTCTTTTTCTTAAATTAAAATAATGACAATTGCTATTCCTATTGTTGTTCCAAGCTTTCGATACAATTTTTCATTTTTATCTTTTTCTTGCTGAGCTTCTTTGATTTGTTTTTCTAAAAAATTTTCTGTAATTTCTATCTGACTAATTTGTCCTTCTATATCTGTTTGTCCTAACATTTTAGAAAGCATTAATAATACATGTTTATCTTCCTCAGTAAGATTTGTTTCACTTGTCTGTACTGCATTTTCCCAAGCTTCTCCTGCACTAAAATTTTGCATATTCTTTTCAGCTTCTTCAAATATTTGCCCTATATTTTCTTTGGCATTACTTGCAATTTCTTTAAATATTTCTGGAATAGGTTCATATGTAAATCTAATTTTTGATTTAAAAACATTTAAAATATTTTTTATTTCTTCTAATTCTTCTAATCGATAGGAATATTTTTTGGCTATACATCTTCCGATAAAACTGGACGCCATAAATACGAATAACAACATAAAACACTTGATCACTTGCATATCATACACCTTGTCCTTTGCATTTATAAATAGAAATTTATGTTTTTCTTATTGTATAGGAAAAATCAACTTCTATCTTGACCATATATAAGATTTTTCCGTATACAACAAGTTTAGGATTCTTATATAATATATTCACCTCGTTTTCTTTTAGAACTATATAAAAATAATTTTCTCAATAATCTTTTTGTCTATTAATTTTTTGATATATGGATTGCTATGTACATCTTCTATTGTTTTTCCATGCATAGTAAATATTCCTTTGACACCAGACAACATAGCTTCTTCTATTGCTTGTATATCTTCATTTCCTCCAATTTCATCACAAGCAATAATTTCTGGCGCCATTGTTCTAATCAATATTTTAATTCCTTTAGCCTTAGATACATTATCAATAATATCTGTTCTAATCCCAACATCATTTTGTGGAATTCCTCTATACATAGCCGCAATTTCTCCTCTTTCATCAACTACCCCACAAGTTTTCCCCTTAAAATTTATCCCACTGACTCCATTACTTAAATTTCTAATTAAATCTCTTAAAATCGTCGTTTTCCCTTTTCCTGGTGGTGAAACAATTAATGTATTAAATATGGTTTGATTTTTAATATCGATAACTTGTCCGATAATGCGATTACTACAATTGGGAACTTCTCTAGCAATTCTAAAATTCAAACTGGTTATATATTTGATATTAATAATTTCCCCATTTTCTACAACTGCTGTTCCTGTTATCCCTACTCTATGTCCTCCTCTTATAGTTATATATCCTTCACACAATTGTTTTTTATATGCATAAATCGAGTTTTCACATAATCTCTCCACAATTTGTAATATTTCATTTTGTGTGATTTTATATTCCACAACTAGCTCTTTATCTCTAAGTTTTAAAATTAATGGCCTATCAATTCTTATCCTGATTTCTTGTAATTCATCTTTTATTTTATTATTGGAAATGATTGTATTATATAGAATATTGGATAAATTCATTGGAAAAAACTTAACAATTTCTAAAAGCTTTTCCATTTTTTTCATTCCTTTCTCAATATCTTAATCGAATTAGATTTTTTCTAATCTTATACATTGTTTTCCTAGATATTTTTCCATAATCTTTATAATATTATATATATTCCATTGCAGTAGATTTATTACTATATAATAAAAAAGTTGAAGCAGAAACTTTTTCAGTTTTCTACCCCAACTCTTGACATTTAACCCTTTTAAATTTTTTATCTCAACTTTTGACATTCAACCAATATTTTTATCACGACTCTTTCTCGTCTTTAATAGAAATTTCTTCTTGATTTTTATCTTTTATTTCTGCTTCTTTATCTTGCTCTTTCAAAATGACATCATATTCGAAAACATGAAAAGTCTTTACATTTACTTTTGAAAAATCATCTTTCTCATCCTCTATTTCTGCCATTTTAAATGATGTTCTATGAATTAATTTTAAATCTACTTTTGATAAATCTATCAATATTTTTGTTGATAAATCTTGACCAATTGGTAGTGTTTTATTTTGATTATCATAGAAAATAATATTCGTATAACTAATTCCATTCATTCCTCTTTTTATATTTACTTTATATAAGTTAAATTTATTTACATGATCTTTAATATTTTCATGAATTTCATTCTCAGGATTTATATTAAAAACATTAATATTTTTAGGTTCTATCTTTTCATTATCTAATATTTTATATACTGGTAAATCGTCAATAATAACCACTTTATCTAATGCCTTTTTTATATTATCTACAACCGTTTCTAAAGTTAATTTATATCCTATCTGTTTTGTATTCTTATTAATTTCTAAAATATTAAATTTATCTTTTGCAATTTCTCTATGGTTTTTATTGGCTATTTTTGAAACCTTTGTCCCATCTTGAGACATTCCACCAAATATATCAAATTCTTCCATTTCATGTAACACATTATCTTCTTGTGCTTGTTTTTTTAGTTCTTTCAAATTGTTTTCAATTTCTTTTGGTAGCACTTCATTATTTTTTACTTTATTTAATAATGGTAAAATATTGGTTGTTGTCAGATATATACTATCTGTTTCGCTTTTGGTTAAAGCTTTTCTTTCTACCTGATCCATAGTTTTTCCAAAATCTTCTAAATCTTGGTGATAATCAAATACTTTTGTTACTTTTTTGATGATATTCACTTCTTCCTCTTCACCTTCTGCTAGAGAAGCTACTTCATCTTTATTACTATATTTCCAGAACTCGAATATACTTCTTTTATGATTATCAATTTCTTGTATAAAATTTGTTGCATTTTCTATTTTTTTCTGCATATTCTTATTTTTTAATTTTAAAGCATTTACATCCATTATGATATTTTTTAATTCTGTTTCATCTAATTCATATGCTTTATATAAATCTATTAATTCTTCAATTGTATAATTTTCTTTTTTATCTTCAAATGTTTTCTTTTTTGTTTTTTCTTTTTTTTCTATATCTTCTGTTTCATTAGCTATTTCTTCTTTTTCTTCTAGAATATTTTCTTTCATTGTATTTTTCTTATTCTTTTTACTATATTTAAAATAATATTTGAATTTACCAAAAAAAGTTTTTTTACATTCTAAAAACGTAGATATTTGTTTTTCTTTTGCTAAATATTCTATTTCTTGTGAAGCTGCTATCATTTTTAAATTATCTAATTTCTTTTTGTTTTCTATTAATAATTCACCAATTAATTCTTGTTTTTCTATTCCCACTCTATACTCATCATTTAGCCATTCCGAAATATTCTCATATTCGATTTTATAATCATTATTATAAAATTCTAGTTCTCCACCTTTTGTAATATTTGTTGTAAATTTAAAATAATGTGGTAATTCTGTTTGTAAAATAAACATTGCTTTTAATAATTTATAAAATTGTGTTGCTTCTATTAAACTATTGATTTTTATCTTGTATGGACTTCTAATTTTTTCATATACTTCTGTTTCTCCTACAATATGAATCGATAAATTCTCATTTTTATCATATACTTCATAAATCAGTGGCCAATCTTTTGTAAATAACCATAGATAATTTTCTAAATCTTCAAATTCTGATCTTTTGTAATACGTATTACTATAAGTGACATTTCGGATTGGTACAAATATTTTCCCTGTTTTCTTTTTTTCTAATTGTTTTTTTAATAAAAAGAAAAAGGTTGAATAATCTGTATCTTCTGTTGGAACCAACATAAAATATTGGTCTGTCTCTTCTGTATAATAAATTTGCCATAAATAATTCCCTTCAAATTTTACTTTGAATGGAATTTTTTTATTTAATTTTAATTGTTCTTCTTTTATTTTTTCTACTTCTTCTACTCTTAATTCTTTTAACATACGTAAAAAAGTAGTATGCTTGATAAAGTTTCTTTCATCTTCTGCATCTAAATATTCTGATATTGGACTAGCTTTTTTATATTTTTCTTGTATATCATCTAATCGATTAGCTGGTGTTAATAAGATTTGTATATCCTTAATTGGTATATAGCGATATTGTCTATATTGCTTTTCATTATATGATTTAGGAACTCTAAATTTCAATGGTTCATAATTTTCAAATTGATTTTTTGCATCTTCTAAATTTAATCCTAAATAGTCCAATTTTTCTTTAATTTCATCTATTTTTTCTCCAGTTTTCTTTGGCAAAACAATAGCTCCTTTCCATTTTGTATTCATTTATATTATCTTTGATTTCACTAACGCACGTTTACCTTATTGTATAGAAAAAATTTACTCTTATCTTGACCCTATATGGCACGTTTACTTTATCATTTCATAAAAATTCTTAAATTCATATCCTTGTCCTTTTAAATAATCAATGATAGTCGGTAAAGCTTCTACTGTCACTTTTTTAGCTTGTGCATCATGCATTAAGATTACCACACTTTGTTTATCTCCTACAGTTTCTTGTATTCGTTGTATTTCATATTCAACAGTAGGATTGGTGGTTTCAGAATCTCCATTTAATGCATTCCAGTCCACATGTACAATATCATTTTGTAGAAGTAGTTCATTTGCTTGATTTTTTATGTCAGCATACTTTCCGCCTACTAATCCACCTGGAAATCGAAACAAATGTGAATTGTATTCTTGTTCTCCAATCGCATCTTTTACCACTTGATTACATTTGTTATATTCATCTAACACAGATTGTGGTGACTGATATATAGTCTCATATACATGTGAATATCCATGGTTTGCAATAAAATGACCTTCTTCGTACATCCTTCTTACCATTCCTGGATTTTTTTCAACATTTGAGCCTAATACAAAAAAGGTTGCTTTAATTCCTTTTTCATTTAATATATCTAATATTTGACTAGTGTTACTCGATGGGCCATCATCAAATGTTAAAAAAGCACGTTTGGTATCAGAGCTATATATATGATTCATATTTTCTATTCCAGTTTCTGTTAACTTTGGTAATTTTTCTTGTCTTTTTCTCTCCATCTCTTCCTGCTCTTTTATAATGGCTTCTTGGTATTGTTGATAAGCTAGCTTATATTCTGCATTTACTTTCATGATGTTTGTACAATTTATCCATGTAATAACAATCCCTATAACCATTAGCACTATAATAACCATCATTAATGTCTTTTCTTTTGTGGTAAATCTAAATTTTGCAGGCACTAAAGACATATTCTTATCTTCCTTCATTTTTTATTTCCTATTAAATTGATTTTGTTTTCTTTCTATGTTTTCGTTTATATTATATACTATTTTATTAAAAAATCATATAGCATATATAAAAAAATTTTTGTCGCATGAGATTGTTTTTGTTTGAGACATTTTGAGGGATTTTGGGGACGGACTCATTTTTCCCTTTTCTATCTAGCAAGATATGGTAAAAAATATAGAATATAAAAGAATGAAACGATTTTGCGTATCTAAATTTGAATTTAGAAATTGTTAAAGAAAAAAGTGAGGGATGTTCATGGGCAATCAAGTGATATATTCATTTCGCATAATATGTCGAATATGAATTTGATATATCACTTGATTGAGCCTGAATGAAAGCGGCTCACTTTTTTCTTTTAGAATTTCTATGAAAATTTAGCTTATACAAAATTGTGAATGGCTTTATATTCTATATTTTTAATAAATTTTCAATTTAAAAAAGGGAAAAATGAGTCCGTCCCCAAAATCCCTCAAAATTTTCCAAATGAACATATTATTTTTTCATAACAGATTTTAAGTATTCTACTTCTTCATCTACTTTTAATCTCATGAAAATAGGTTCTCCTTTTTCAATGACTTTAATGTCTTTTAATGTATCATATGCATAGATATCATCCCATCTAATACTATCAACATCTGTTATTCCAATTTGTCTTAACATATTGTTTGCTGTATCTGTCATAAATGGTTTTATTAATATAGCAATTTTTCTTAAATTTTCAACCAAATGATACATTGATGATTTCAACTCTTCTGTTTTTTCTTCTTTTGCTAAAGCCCATGGCATGGTTTCATCAATATATTTATTTGTTCTTGCGATTAAATCCCATATTTCTTGTAATGCATTTGCAATTTCATATTCATTTATTTTTTCTTCGAACTTTTTAATTTTTTCTGTAGCAAAGTCTTCTAATTCTTTATCTACTGCATTTGGTGTTCCATTATATTCAGGAACATGTCCTTCAAAATATTTATTTACCATTGATACGGTTCTGTTCAATAAATTACTTAAATCATTACATAAATCAAAATTATATCTTTCTACAAATGCTTCTGGTGAAAAGATTCCATCTTGACTTACTGGCATTTCGCGTAATAAGAAATATCTGGTTGGATCTAAACCATATCGATCAATTAAAGTTTCTGGATAGATGACATTTCCTTTTGATTTTGACATTTTACCATCTTTCATCATAATCCAGTTGTGTACCAAAATGGTCTTTGGTAATGGTAAATCTAACGCCATCAAGAATATTGGCCAATAAATTAAGTGGAATCTAGCAATATCTTTTCCAACAATTTGTAAGTCTGCTGGCCAGTATTTTTTAAATAAGGTATCATCATCAGACATATATCCTAAAGCAGTTATATAATTTGTTAATGCATCTAACCATACATAAATGACATGTTTTGGGTCTTTTAATACTCTTATTCCCCAATCAAAGCTGGTTCTTGTAACACATAAATCCTCTAATCCTGGTTTGATAAAATTATTTATCATTTCATTTTTTCGAAATGCTGGTTTGATAAAATCAGGGTGTTCATCATAATATTTTACTAATCTATCTACATATTTCTTCATGTTAAAGAAATAGGCTTCTTCTTTCATTAATTTGACTTCTCTACCACAGTCTGGACATTTTCCATCTACTAATTGCGTTTCTGTAAAATAGGTTTCACATGGTACACAATACCAACCTTCATACTCTCCTTTATAGATGTCTCCCTGTCCCATAAATCTATCAAATATTTTTTGAACAATTTTAGTATGTCTTTCTTCTGTTGTTTGAATGAAATCATCATATTGGACTCCCATTTTTGCCCATAATTCTTTTGCTTGTGCTGCCATTTCATCAACATATTCTTTTGGTTCTTTACCATTTTTTTCTGCGATTCCTTGAATTTTTTGACCATGCTCATCTGTTCCTGTAAGCATGTATGCGTCTTCACCTTTTAACTGATGATATCTTTTCATAGAATCTGCTAATACGGTTGTATAGGCTGTTCCTATATGAAATTTTCCACTTGGATAATAGATTGGTGTTGTTACATAAAATTTATTGTTCAAATTTTTCATCTCCCTTATTTTTTCTAATACATGTAATTTTACTTTCATTTTGCATACTTCTTTTTTTCTTTTATTCTTTACAAAATTCACAAATATATTATCATAAAATCAAGACAAAGTCTATAGGTGATTTGGGGACGTGGTGATTTTGGAGACGGAGCAAAATCATCACGTCCCCAAAATCATCTCCTCTCCGTTTTTTTAACCACCTATTCAAATAAAGTTCTAATCATTTTAATCAAATAATGGCTTCCTCCATCAGAATTATCTTGAACATTTTCCACCATACTGATAACTAATATGTCATTCTCTCCTTGATTTGTTGTAAAACAATCAAACCATCCTAATGTTCCACTTTCTGTATCATTACTATCTGCCTTTAATTCTGCTGTTCCTGTCTTTCCTGCGATAGTAACACCATTTACTTTCATATCAGTTGCAGTTCCCCTTTCAACAACTTGAATTAAATCTTCTTTTATCGTATTTGCTGCCTCTTCTGAGAAAGCATCTTCTATTAAAATCTCTGGTGTTTTATCTTCTTTGTATTCAATATATGGTTTTATCATATCTCCATTGTTATAAAAACTTGAATATATAGATGCCATATGAATTGGGTTTATTAATAAATTTCCTTGACCAAATCCGGTATCTGCTAATTTTCCATCTGAGTTGATTCCATCTTCATTTGCATATTGAGATGTTGCAAGTGATAATGGGAATTCTAATTGCTTGTTAAATCCGATTTTATCTAAGCTTTCTGTAAATTTACTTGTTCCAATTCTTAAAGCTGTTTGTGCAAAATAGATATTGTCTGAATACATTAATCCATTTAATAAGTTTTTAGGTCCATTATATGCTGTTAACGTTGTTACTCTGTAATCTCCCCATGAAGAATCTTTTTGCCAACTGGTTCCTGTATATCCAAAGTTTTCATCTGCTGTAATACTCCCTGTTGTTAATCCAATGGCACCTGTAATTGCCTTAAAGGTTGAACCTGGACAATACTTTTGAATAAATCTATTATATAAAGGTTTTGCTTCATCATTATTTAAAGCATTCCATTCATCTGTTGTCATTCCTAATGTAAAGTCATTTGAATCAAATGTTGGTGTACTAACTAAAGCTAATAATTCTCCTGTACCTGGCTTCATCACAACAAATAGTCCTTTGTCATTTTTTAGTTGACTATATAATTTTGTTTGTACATCACTATCTATTGTAAGGGTAATGTCTTCTCCATCTTTTTGTTCTTGTTGTGCTAAAATTTTTACTTCATTTCCATCTGCATCTTCAATATAGATTCTAACACCGTCTGTTCCTCTTAATCTATCTTCATAAGCTGCTTCTAAACCAGATTTTCCAATTAAACTTGTAGAACTATATCCTTTATCTGCATATTTTTCTAATTCTTCTGCATTAATGGCTTGCACATATCCGATTAAATGACCTGCTTCTTCTCCTAAAGTATAGACTCTTCCTTTTGCATCATTTATCATAATTCCTGGAATTTGTAATAATTGTTCCTTTAATTCTGTATCATTTTTTGCCACTTTTCTAATTGGTACAAATGTATCATCTTTTACATAAGACGCTGATAAATAATTATTAATGGTTTCAACTGATACACCTGTTAATTCTGATATTTTACTGATATTTTCTTCTCGATTATCTCCCAACTTTCCTGGTACAATTCCCACTTGAGAAATCGTTCCGTCATAAGCAAGTTTATTTCCATTTCTATCTAAGATACTTCCTCTTTTTCCACTTAATGTTTCTACTCTTACTTTATAATCTCTTTGTAACTGTGGGAAAATTAAACTTGATGACCATTCTAATTTATATGTTTTATCTTCTTTGACTAGATATGCTTCATTATCAAAGCTAATATTTCCTGCTGAAGTAACCATTTCTTCACTATATGTTACTTTTTTCTTGTTATTTTCATTGGTTACTTCTTTTACTGTAATTTTAATATTACTACTGTCAATTCCTTCATAAATATTTTCATTTCTTGTTACAAAATCTTCTTGGCTAATACTTTCTTTTGATAAACTACTTAAATATGTATACATCTCTTCATATTTTTTATCATTAATTGCTGAAAAATATGAATTTAAAACCTCTTCTGGTTTCTCTTTTGGCATGTTCATAATGATGATTCCTGCTATGATTACCACAACTAGTATGACTGCAATGATGATTCCAATAATTACTTTTTTATTTTTCATATCGATTCCTCCCCCTTAGGATATCTTTTATTGAAATAGGATTGTTAAAAGTAGAAGTCTTCTTCCCATTTCGACATTATTATACCACTTCTTTCACTTTTTTACAGTAATTTTTTTAGTTTTATATATTTTTATTCTCTTTTTTTCTTTTTGTTGGTTGTGACACGCAAGATGTAAAAAATATTAACAATATAATTGTAACTGAACTGTAATTCTTTGTTTAATCATTTAATGTTTCCATTGCATGTTCTTCATAATATGTTTCAAAATCATAATTATGACCATATCCTGTACTTGAATCAATTGTTGCTTTTGAAGATTTAGCACCAGCTAAAATACCTTGATAAGTTGTTTTATTTGTATTGACAACAATGCCTCCATTGAAGTTACACCCTTCTATATTTCCCAATATATGATTTCCAACAATTCCTCCAATATATAATATATCTTGTTCATATTGTGTAGATGTTTGAATAGTCAAAATATCTGTAGATGTGCAATTAATAATCATTCCTTCTGCACCATTTGGATCTCCATTTATTCCAGCAATTCCTCCCACAATATTACATCCTGTTAACTGTCCTTCATTGACACAATTTGCTATGGTTGCATGATTATATATCGCAATTCCTGCCACCATACCATTTTCAGAAGTGATGGTTCCATGATTTTGGCAATTGATAATATCTCCTTGATTATAGGTTACCATTCCACTTCCTATATTACTTGCCGTAATATTTCCTATATTGGTACAATTTGCTAAGATTCCTATATATTCCACACAAATACCATTAACATTAGAACCTACTAGATTTCCTGCATTTGTGCAATTTTCAATTGTTCCACCTGATTGATATACACTAATTCCCCCAATGGTTCCTGATAGACAAGTAATATTGACTTTACTAACACAATCTTTAATCGTTCCATCAAATAAACTACCAACAATGCCTCCTATAGAATTATTACCTGTTTCAGAAGTAATTGTCACATTTCCACTAATGGTACAATTTTCAATGGTTCCTTTATTAACTTGTGCGATAATACCTTCTGCATAACTGGTATCTTTATCTGATATTATATTGATATTTTCAATATTTAGATTTTTTATAGTCCCTTCATTTGTATAGAACATGGCAATTCTTTCAGTTTCATCATTTGCTAGATTTTTAGTGATATTTTTAATGGTATGGCCATTCCCATCTAATTCCCCTGTAAAACCAGTGGTTGTATATAGTAATGTATCTCCTTCTAAATCTAAGTCATTTACTAATTTATATTTTCCAGATGGATTATTAGCAATTCTTCTAAAATCATCAATTGTATAAATCATTGTATATCCATCATCTATATCATCTTGTACTTGTGGATCTTCTATAGCATCATTTATAGAAAAGCCCTTTTTTCCTAACATTTCTTCTAATTCTTCCATGGTATATCGTTTCATAAATTGTGTTACATATTTAAATAGTCTTGCACATCTGTTATCATCTAACAATTTATATATAACTGGTCGCGGAGTCGTCCCATCATCTACACCTATATTGGCATATTTCTCTTTGTCATAATCTAAAATGATATAGTTCTTACCTGATGACATAATTCTATCCATAGAATCTACATTGAAATCATCTGTTTGTGGTGTCATTAAGCTATAACTCATCCTATCTTCTGCTACTTCTAACAAATGGGCATAATTCTCATCAGTTCTATCGATAACATAGAAATAATCTTTCATTTTCGGTTTATATATAATTCTATCTGGATTGCCTGTATAATAGCTTAAACTTTCCCCTAATTTTAGATATTCATTTCCATATTCTGATTCTTCTTGGTCTATCACTTTTTTTTGATAATCTCTATCTAATTTGATTAATATAGCAATTCCAGCTAAAACAATTAAGATAACAACTAATGGTATGATAATATATCTCTTTTTAAACTTCATTTTTTTCTTTCATATAATATAGTATTATATGCCTTTCTCATTTATTATCTTTTATTTTTCTTTTATTCTTTTTAAACTTTCATCTACTTTTCATCTAATCACTCTAATTTTTTGCTATTATGACTCCAAATTTTCTTTCAATCTGCATTTCACGATTCCAAATCTTCTTTAAATGGAAAATTATCTGGATTATATGTATATGTTCTTAAATCTACACCATATTCTTTTTCCAATTCTTCTCTTGTATATTTTTTCTCATAAATCATACTTGAATCATAATCACTTTCATTGACAATCACTTCTACAGCATGTAAATTATCAATCAAGCTTAATAATGTGACTGCATTTTTCTTAAATAATTCTTTTTTCTTTTCTAAAGGTAATTCTTTAAATGCTTCAAATTCTCTATTCTTTTCTTCTACTATGTAATTGGTATAATAATGAATTTCTAGATAATATTGTTCTGGATTTTCTTCTTCGCTTCTTGTAAAAATAGATTGTGCATAATTTCCTAAGCTGAGTTTTTGGACAAGATTTTTAACACTATTAAAATCACCTACATATTGTATTTTATATGGAATCATATCTTCATAATCATATGCAAAATAGTTTTCTTCTACTTTTGCAATATTACCTATAAAAAAAATTCCACCAATTATGATAATGAGTGTTAGTGATATTATGGTAATTCGAATTGGTTTTGCTTTAAATTTAGGGAAGAATTTTATCATGTAAATTCTTCTTTCTGTATCATTTTCTACTCCTGCTAAATTTAATACTTCCTGTTCATAACTTTTGTATAATCTATCTCTTAAGGCATTGATAATTGTCATCGCATATTCTTTGTTTTCTTCTGGTTTCAAATGTTTTAATACATTGGCATCTGCTTTTAATTCTATATCTTGTCTCATTCTTTTGAATAGAACATATAAAAAGGGATTAAACCAGTAAATGGTACTTAATAGGTTTAATACAAAATTGATGATTAAATCTTTTCCTTGATAATGAGATAATTCATGCATGAATATATATTGTATTTCCTTGTCTGTTTTTTCTTTCATGTTATCCTCATCCAAAAATATTTTAGTATCTATTATTCCATATATAGCAGGTGATAAAATTCCTTTTTGGTTAATTAATGCAATATCTTTTTTTATATTTAATTCTTTTTTCGTTTCTTCAAAAAATTCTAAAATCCTTTTATTTGTCAATAAATCACTTACTCTTAATCGATTTATTTTTCTTCTTTTCCACAAATAACTTACTATTAAAATTCCAATCATTCCTATCCAAAGACAAGGAATCACTATATCAAATATAATGTATTTGGCATAAGCTGTATAAAGATTTCCTCTTACTATTTTATATTCTTCAAATGTAGTATCTTGTCTTTGAATGTATGTATTATATTCTGCTTGTCTTTCATCTACCTCTTGTTTGAAAGAAATTTCTTGTATGGGATTTAATATTTTCATAAAGATATTATCACTTTCATATACTCCATTGATATTGAATGGCACTATTAAAGAAATCATGAAAATTCCCCACATGGCTACTTTCCATTTTGGCGAAATCTTTTTATCAAATATTTCTTGAATTAAATATATGGTAAATCCTACAATCACTGCAAATATGGACATATATAAAATCATATAAAATGCTTCTCCGATTTGGATTCTATCAATCACAATATTGACATATCTAAATAATGTTTCTATCATATTTCTTTATTCCCTTCAATATTTTAGAATAATTGCAACATAATGAATGCTTGTTGTTATAGTAAAATCTTGGAATTTTCCTATAACCATACCAACGCTTACTCATCGATGATGTTTAATAATTTTTCTATTTCTTCTTTCGTTATTTTTTTATCTTCCACAAAGTTTAATAACATATTATTGACATTTCCATCATATACTTTGTCTAGAAAAGTTTCATTTGCACTTTTTAAATATTTCTTTTCTGAAATTAATGGTTTATATTCATTTTCTTTTTTATTTTTCTCAACAGATTTCACGATGTTTTTATCAATCAATCTATATAATAATGTTTTAATTGTACTTTTATTCTTTGGTTCCTCTTTGCTTAATTCTTCAACCAGTTCATTTAAGGTAAGACTTTTCTTTTCCCACAATACTTTCATAATTTCTAACTCTGCATCCGTAATTTTTTCTGTATTTTTCATTGTTTCCTCCTTTAAGATTTTATCAAATTTTTTATATTCACTACTGTACTCTTTATGATAAAGCCTTTTCATTAAAAGAAAAAGCCATATTTATCATTTAAGCAAAAAAGATTACAAATGTAAACACTTACAGTTTACATCTGTAATCTTTTTTTGTCAATATTTTTTTCGTATTCACTATCCGATTTTCTCATTTTTATTTATTTTTCAACATATTTTTATATTTTTTATTTACATTCGATTTTTTTAATGATATACTGTACTCAATAGACAAAAGATTTGATAATTTATTATCAGAATGAGAGGTGCTTATGATAATCCATAAGGAAGATGTTTTACTGGATACTGCAATTACAACAGAAGATTTTGTCCTAGAAAATATCGAAGATATAGAAAGTAAAACTTCAGATGAAAATAGTATTAATGAAGAAAATAATACATTTAATGATATAAATGCTACTTGTGAAGAGAATCAAGAAACTTCTGAAAATTCTTCACAATTTTTAGAAGAACCAATTATCAACAACGAAGATGAAGAAGTTTCTGAAAAAAAAGAAACAGTTGAAACCAACTGTTTAGCTTTGACTGTTCGTAAAAATTATAATATATCTATTTTTAAAAATACTGTTTTTACGACTTTTCGTATTACCTGTAAAATAACTATTTTTACTATTGTTTTAAATTTTTTAAGTTTATTTTTATAAATCTCTTACCTTTAATTCCAAAGGTAAGAGATTGTTTTCTTTAAAAATTTTTTTAATTTATTATTATATACAAGCAATGCCTTTTTTTGCTTTTGCTTATTAATTTTAATAAGTTGTTTATCCAATTTTTGTATAATCATTTCTTTATTTCTTTCATAGAAATTCGTTTCTGCAAATTCTTCTTTTTCTTCCATTCCTAAATATACTTTATTGTTTGACAATTTTTCTATATAAGAATCTACTTCTTTTTCTGTCGTAAGTCTTGGTATTACTTGTTCATAATATTTGTTTAACATGAATTCTTGAGTTTCAATATATATGTTATATATCTTTTTCTCAAGTTCTTTTTTGGATTGTTCATTGTTTTCTACTGATAATTTGTTTCTTATTTCTAATATCTTATCAAAGTTTTTTATAATTTGATTTGTTTTCTCTTCAAATGTATTATAAAATATATCCTCAAAATTTTCATTTACATTAATAGCAGCTTGTACAATGACATCTTCACCTATATAATATATAATTTGTTCCATTAGATTTGTTAATAAAGGAAAATAATTTGGACTAATCGTTTGTAATTTTATGCCATAAATATTAACCTTTGCTTTCTCGTTTCCCATGATTTTAGCAGCCATGTATTGCACAATTGCTTCATTTATTCCAAGACCGTTTATTGCAAAATCTCCAAAATTGCATAATCCTACTTTTTTTATTTTTCCATTATTTTTTCTTACAACTTGTAAACAATGTATCACTTCATGGTAGAATTGCTCATCTAATTCTAATATATTCATGCTTTCATCAATATATATACTATTATCTTCATATATATAATTTACTTTAGCTATATTTGAAGGAATTTTAGCATAATACATTTTACAATTTAACATTTTAGCCAGTATTTCATTATATTGCATTTGTAAAGTTAAAAATGTAGTTGTTATTTTATTTGCAACAGAATGTGCAATATAATTAACCATTTCTGGCTTTAATTCTTCTAATTTTACAATTCCCAACTTCGTTAGTTCCTTTTGTATTTTCACATTTTCCTCCATATTATATAATATCTAATGATAGTATATTACAATCTGGCTTTTTAATCAACACTTGGTGTTATAATTATTTCATTATTCATTAAAATAATATTTATAATATTTTTACCTTCGTCAGGCTTTAATTTTGTTATGTTTTTCTCGTAATATTCTTTTATATCTTCATCTAAATTTACATCTATCAATTTTCTATTTACATCATCTGGACTTTCTACTACCTTTGCCTCTTCTATCTTTTTGCTTTCTATATCTGTACTAACTTCTAACATTTTATTGTCTTTAATTTTATATAGTAAAATTACTTTTCCTTTTTCCAAAGATTCTAATTTATATTGTATTTTAATAATTTGCATTTCTTCAATATCTATATTTTCCATTACTTCATCATTTAAATTTCTTGCACTGAAAACATCTGATGTTAAATCTTTATATCTTTTAACATTTAATTCAGAATTAACTGATAACTCTGTAACATGATTAAATGTTATAAAAAAATATAGTCCGACTGAAATTGCACTCATAATAAGTATTGATATTATAAATTTTTTTGAAATATTAATTTTAGAAGGTTTATTTTTATTCTTTGTTGTTTTTTCTTTATATCTTTTTGCCAAAACTTTTCCTCCTTAGATATAAAAGGTAGAAAGTAAATTTCTACCTTTTATACTTTTCTTTAATATATACATTATTCTTGAGCTGTTATGGTTACTACTCTTGTTTCTGTATCTGATTCATTTCCTGATGGATCCACATATTTATAAGAAATTTTATATGTTCCCTCTCTAGAAGTATCCACTTCATCTAATCTTGATTCTGTTGGTGTTGTTGCACCTGGTGCATAGTAATTAATTACTACTGATAATCTTGAATAATCTACTTCTACATTATCTGTTACTGTTGCACCTAATTCTTTCTCATCATATGCTTCACCAAGAGTAAGATTGATTATTCTATCTCCATTAAGTGTAACAATTGGTCTTGTAGTGTCTACAACAGTAACTTCTCTTACTACTACTTTTTTATTTCCTGCTTTATCAATATATTCAAATCCTATTTTATACACTCCTGGTTCTTTAATATCTTCTTGTTCTAAATGTGATTTTATTAATTCACCATTAACATAATAATTTATATTTGTATATTTGATTTCTTTAGTTTCATCTACATTGTCTGTTACTACAGCACCTTCATCTACATAGTTTGTTCCAGCTTCTATTGTTATTTTTTCATCTCCATTTAGAGTGATTGTTGGTAATGTAGTATCCTGTACATATACAAATCTAGTAGCTTGTTTTTTATTTCCTGCTTTATCTGTATATACATATCCTATTTTATATAATCCTGGTTCTTTCATGTTGACTTCGCTTAAATGTGATTTTGTTACAGTATTAGAATTAGGATCTGCATAATAATTTATAATTGTTGGCTCATATTTGTCAGAAATGAATCCATCAATATTATCATTTACTGTTGCATATTGTTCTACATATTGATCTATTCCTGCTTGTAATGTAATGGTTTGATCTCCATTTAATTCAACTGTAGGCAATGTTATATCAAAAAATACTCTATGACCATTTGTTGGTTTTGTTTCATCTGCAATTTCATATCCATATATATCTTTTATATTAGATACTGTTAAGGTTATTTCTCCATCAACAAATTCTGTATTTGCTGGGATTTCATAAATTACTGAATAATCATATCTGTTATTTTCACCTTTTGGTCCTGTTACATTTACTAAACTATTATCCATGATATATTCTTTACCATTATTAATTAATGTAAATGTTGGATTTTGAACTAGCTTATCATCAAATGCTATATACATATAAATTTTATCACCTGGTTTTACAGAATATTTTCCATCTGGTACTTCATTTGATTCACCATATTTTAAGATATTTGTTGCAAGTCTTGTTGCAGGTGTTGAGCTATAGTAAAATTCATATGTTGCTTTATTTCCTGCTTTGTCAATTGCTTCTACTACATTTTTTCCATCTTTTAGATATGTTTTAATTGTTTCATAATTAGCATCTCCATTTGTAATCACTTCTGTTTCATCATTTAATAAATAAGATGCTACACCATAATTATCTGTAACTGTAAATCCTACTCTACTATAGTATTCATTTCCATTTTCGTCTTTATTTCCAATTGAATCTGTTGTAGTTGTTATTATTGGTGCTGTTTTGTCAAATGTAACTGAAGTATTGTTTGTCGTTGTTGTTAATGTTTCTCCTACATTTCCTGCTTTGTCTGCATATCCTAAAACTTCAAATGTGATAATTCCTTCTTCCATTTCTTCTGTCATTACTAATTTTCCAGCATATAATGTTCCTGCTGCATTTTCTTCATTTATAAATGTATCTACTGTTTGACCATTTATTTTTATGATTGGGTATTGTGACATTTCTGATGATGCTTCATCTATTCTTACTTTTACCCATACTTCATCTCCAACTTTTGCATATTGATTATTAAGTTGTGATGTACTTGTGATTTCTACAAATGTTGCTTTTGGTGCTGTTTTGTCAAATGTAACTGAAGTATTGTTTGTTGTTGTTGTTAATGTTTCTCCTACATTTCCTGCTTTGTCTGCATATCCTGAAACTTCAAATGTTACAACTCCTTCTGTCATCTCTTCTGTCATTACTAATTTCCCAGCATAAATTGTTCCTGCTTCATTTTCTTCATTTATAAATGTTTCTACTGTTTGACCATTTATTTTTATTACTGGGTATTGTGACATTTCTGTTGATGCTTCATTGATTGCAACTTTTACCCATACTTCATCTCCAACTTTTGCATATTGATTATTAAGTTGTGATGTACTTGTGATTTCTACAAATGTTGCTTCTGGCACTGTTTTATCAAATGTAACTGAAGTGTTGTTTGTCGTTGTTGTTAATGTTTCTCCCACATTTCCTGCTTTGTCTGCATATCCTGAAACTTCAAATGTTACAATTCCTTCTGTCATGTCTTCTGTCATTACTAATTTTCCAGCATATAATGTTCCTGCTTCATTTTCTTCATTTATAAATGTATCTACTGTTTGACCATTTATTTTTATGATTGGGTATTGTGACATTTCTGTTGACGCTTCATTAATTGCTACTTTTACCCATACCTCATCTCCAACTTTTGCATATTGATTATTAATTTGTGATGTACTTGTAATTTCTACAAATGCTGCTTTTGGTGCTGTATTATCATATGTTACTTGACCATATTCACTTGTGAAAGTAACATCTTCATTATTTAATACTGCTTCATTTCCTGCTTTATCAAAAGCATTTGTAACAGTAAATGGTATTTGTGTTCCATCTGCTAAATTTAAAATATTATTATTTATTACGATATCTGCTACATATCTACGTTTTCCATCAACAGTATCTTTGTATTCAAATTCTGCTGTTTGCACATTTGAATCTGTTCCAATTGTTAAGATTGGATTTTTTGATGTGTCTAAATCTTCATTAAAGTTAGCTTCTACTCTTAACATTTCTCCATTTCTAATCCATTGACGACGATTTGCATCACTTACATTTAATATATATAATGGGTGTGCTACATCTTTTGTTCCTGAATATGGTGCTGTTATATCATAAATAACTTTGTCATATCTTGTATCTGTTATATTAGTATTGTCTAATTTTTCTCCTACATTTCCTGCTTTATCAGCATATCCATATACTTCAATCTGCATTTCACCTTCTGGCATATCAGCTGTCATAGGAATATCTGCCATATAATAATATAAATTACTTTCTGGATTTGAACTTAATGGACGATATGTTGCTGTATATTCTTTTCCAGCAAATTTTACGGTTGGTTCTGTTCCTAATTCCTCATCAAATGAAATTAATACACGAACACTATCTCCTTCTTTAGCATAATGTTGGTCTCTTGTATCTCCTTCATCTTTATTACGTGCGATTCCCAAATTTGTAGGTACAGGAGCTGTTCTATCATAAATGATTCCTGTTACATTTTCTGATTTTTCAGTTATATTTTCTCCTGGATTTCCTACTATATCTGCATATCCGCTTATTACAAATGGAAGTCTTCCTTCTGGTATTGTTGCTTCGTCTTCTGGTATTGTGATGTCTGCTTGATATATTGTTCCACCTTTACCATCTGAAACTGGTTTCATTGTTACTTTTTGGTCTCCTATTGTTAATGTTGGTAATGTTCCTAATTCTTCATCAAATGTTACCATTACTCTTACTGTTTGACCATTTCTTATTGTTTCTGTTTCTCCATTTTCTTTATCCCATAATTGAACCTTAATAGCTTTTGGTCCTGTTTTGTCATAAACAACTCTTGGATAAGCTTCATAGTTAATATCTTTATTTGCTAAAGTTGTTCCTACATTTCCTGCTGCATCTGCATATCCATAAACTTCAAATTGAATTTCACCTTCTGGTAAATTCATATCTTCTGTTATTTTAAAGTTAGCTAAATATGTGTTAGGATTGCTTGCTGAAGTTAAATCACTATATGGACATTCTACTTCTTTGATAACTTCACCATTTTCTCCTAAAATTCTTACTTTTGGCTCTGTTGCTAATTTTTCATTAAATGTTACATATACTCTAACAGTGTCGCCTGTTCCTGCTACAGTTACATCTCCATTATTATAATGTGAAACATTTAAAATTCCTAAAAGAGTTTTTTCTGGTGCTGTTGTATCATATACAACTTCTGGATATCTAGTATCTGTTGTATCATTATCTGTTAAGTCTCTTCCTACATTTCCTGCTGCATCTGCATATCCATAAATTTTATATTGTATTTTACCTTGTGGTAATTTTAAATCTTCTGTTGTATCAAATTCTACAAAATAGAATTGTGCTCCTTCACTATATGCTAAATCCATAGTTGTTACTGTTCCATCTTCTCCGTAGATATCAACTTTTGGATTTACTGCTAACATTTCTGGAAATGCCACAAATAATCTAATATGTTCATTGGCTGTTGCTACTGATACATCTTCATGATCTATATTTTCATTAGTCCAATTAAATATTCCCATTGCTTTATATTCTGGTGCTGTTTTGTCATAAATAACTTTAGGGAATCTTACCCAATTTATATCTGCATTTGTTAATGTTGCTCCAACATTACCTGCTGCATCTGCATATCCAGAGATTTCAAATTGGATTTCTCCTTCTGGTAAGTTCATGTCTTCTGTTATTTTGAAATCTGCCATATAAACAAAGTTTGTATCACTTGAACTTTGTGGTCTAAATGTGCAATCTAATTCTAAATCTGTTCCTAATATTTTAACTTTTGGCTCTGTTGCTAATTTTTCATCAAAATCAATTCTTAATCTAATAGCTTCATTTGTTGTTGCAACAGTTACATCTTCTCCACTATTATAATGTGTATCGTTCCAAATTCCTAAAGTTTTATACACTGGAGCTACTGTATCTTCTGATGTTGTATCTCCTGGTAAATTAGCTGTTAATTGTGATAAACCAAAATTAAATTCTTCTGGTGTAAATCCTACAATTGTAGTTTCTTCGTTAGTTGTTACTGGTACATTTTGTGTAATTGTTTCTTCAACTGTTTCTGTTGTTTCTATAGCTTGAACTTGTGTAGTTGTAGCTGGAGTTTGAGTAGCTGGTACATTTGTATTTGTTGTTGCTACAGTTGCTGTTTCTTCTACATCAGTTGTTTCTTCTGTTGTAGTTGTTTGTTCTGGCTCTGTTGTTTCTTCTGAAGAATTGTCTGCTACTTCTTCTGTTGCAGGGCTTTCTTCTGTTGTAGCTGGTTCACTACTTGGTTGTTGCTCATTATCTTGAGCGTTTTCTGTTTCTCCAACTTGTTCTTGGCTAGCATTTAAATTTTGTGTTGCTGAATTTAGTTCAGAAACAGCTTCTGTTTCTGAGTTACCTCTTAAGTACATATATGTACCTACAGAAGCAATTACGAAAAGTGCAATAGCGATTACTGCAATTATAATATTGCGTTTTGTTCTGTAATCCATTTTTCCTCTCATAAATTTTTCCCCCTATAATTTTTTTACTTTTCTGTTGCTCTAATAATTAGCCTATTTTTATTACCATTACTGCAAGTTATTAGAGTAACTTCTCTTTTGGTACTATCTATACTTTCTAATACAGAAGTATCATCTGGATTTGTTGTATACTTGTCAAAAACTGTATAAGTTACTATATTTCCATATAAATCTGTAATAAGAATTTCATCTCCATTTTCTAACTTATTGATACCTCCAAACATGGAATTATTTATATAATCATGTCCTGCTAGGCATAAATTACCGACTCCATTAACTTCTCCATTGCCAAATCTTGTTATCGATTTTGTTAATGAATCTTTTGTTGTTTCAATTAATATTGGATATTCTAAATTGATTTTAGAAATTTGAATTAATCCTATTACTTGGTAACCTTGGTATTCGATATATGGAATTTTACCTTCTGTATCAGTCTGTATATTTTCGTTTACCTGTGAAATAACTTGTTTTAAGTTTTCGTCGTTTTGATTACGATTACTGATTATTCTTCCAATAGTTACTATTAAAATGATAGCTATTAGTACTAAAATCAATAGTATGATATTCGAAATTTTTATTTTTCTTTTTTCTTTACTATGACGTCCCATTTTTTATCTCTTTCTTTTTACTATTTTAAATACTAATATCGTAACTATTGCAATCATAACTACACCTAAAGCTACAAATAAGATGATTGCTTCATCATATGTGTAAGGTAATGCTGATGTGACATATTCTATTTTTGGTTTTTGAGTTTGGATGGTAACTTCTGTTGGTACATATTTTGTATCCTCTATCGGTTGTTTTACTTCATAAGCCGTTAAAATTTGTACATCCATATTTCCGCTATCATCTTTTAACCATAACACATATTGATCATCTTGTTTTGCACCATAAGGTTTTGTTATTTCTAAGTTTTGTGCTTCTACCCAGTTTTCATTGTCTAAGTTTTCTACTAATGAATTATATACAGTATTTAATTCATTATACCCTTGTAATTTTACAAATACATTTGTATCTTGATTGTATTGACTTATTTCTTTAATAAGTGTTAACAATCTTTCATATTCTTCTGATGAAGTTGCTACAGCAAATTGATAGTAATATGTTTTGTTTTGGTCTCCATTAATTGTTATTTTCTCATCTTCTGCTACTGCTTTTACTGTAATCATTTTTGTTAGTTCGTTTATTTGGTTTAAGTCTGCTATAGTTTTTGCTCCATCTAATGTAATTGCTTTTCCATCTATGACTACTTCACCCTCAGCATTCTTTACCCACATATATGTTTGTGAATCAAAATATTGATTTTTTAGTTCTTCGTTCACATATGCAATATGATTACCTTCATTGTCTATTGCTGAATCTTTGTAATCTAAGTTGGCTTCATCTTTTGAATTTGAAAATGCAAAACTAAAGTTTTCTCCTGTTAAGCTATTCACATAGATTAGATATTGATTATCATTTTCTTTAACAATAATTGTATCTAAATCAGCTGCCAAACTTTTAATTTGCAAAATACTTAGTAGCATTATTATTAAAAGTATAATTGTTACTAGTATTTTACTTTTTTTGATTTTCATGTATATCCCTCCTTTATTTTGGTCATCATAATTATATATTAAATTTCCAAAAATTACAACTATTTTTTAGCTTTTTTTATTTTTTTACCTTTTAATTACTTCTATGCTTTTCACAAATAAAAAAGAATAGATAATTTAAAAAAATCACCTATTCTAATTTTTCCTATTTTTCTCGATAAATGTAATAATTTGTTTTGCTAATTCTCCTTCTTTTCCCTCGTAACTATGATTCGCACCATCAATATAATAGATATCTTTATCTGGATTAGTAATACATTTGTTCATGAGATCAACCAATTCTTCTGGCATTTGAACAATCATCTCATTAACATTTCCCCAACGCATAAACAATGGTACATCTATATTATTTAATACTTTTAATTCTTTGTCTTCACCAAAATGTGCAAAATTAATATCTTGATAATCTCTTGCATATCTTAAAAATGTTTTGACACTAATTGGATGTATAAATGCTTCTTGTGGCATTATTTCATCTTTTTGTCCATTTTTTTCTTTTTCTTCTGCATATGCTAAGTATTTATCGAAATTATCTCTTAAATATACTTTTAATGCTGTTGGAATATCTATCAAAGAATTTAATATGATTCCTTTTATGTCATTTACCATATCATCCTGTTCATCTTTTAATTCATTATATGTGTAAACAATTTTCGTACATCCTAAGCTATGTCCTTGTAAATATATATTTTTATATCCCAATTCTTTTAACTTGATAATAGCACCTGTAATATCTTCATAACCTTCTAATACATCTTCATAGATTGTTCCACCAAGCTCTTTTTCTCTTTTTCCTTGTGTATATCTTCTGATATATTTTACTAATTCACTTCCACGGTTATTAAAGCAAAAATAGTCTATGTTATTTTCATTAGCCACTCTTGCCATTGTGCTTTCTCTTTTTTTCATGCAATTACTACCCATTCCATGAATAGACAAGATAATGTCCGTTGTTTTATTTTTACTCGTATATAATAATCCATCTAATTTGATTCCATCGGTTGCTAAAAAATAAATGACTTCCATTTTTATAACCCTTCCTTTCTTAATGCAAATCCTGGCTAAGAAACTTCAAACATCTCTATTTTAGTACATCTAATATTTCTTGTTTATCTGTTACTCCTACAAATGTTTTTATTAGATTACCTTTTTCAAATACCATAATCGTTGGTATACTCATTACATCATATTTGATAGCCAATTCTTGGTTATTATCTACATTGACTTTTCCGACTTTTACTTTTCCATCTAATTCTTTTGCAATATCATCAATGACTGGTGACATCATTCTACATGGTCCACACCAATCTGCGTAAAAGTCTACTAAAACTTTTCCTTCTGCTTTTAATACTTCTTCCTCAAAATTTTTTTCTTCAAATGTTAACATACTCATATCTTTTTCCTCCTTTATCTTTTTTTGTATACAAAAATTTAGTTTTATCTTAACCCTATACAGATTCTTTCATATACAATAAGGTTAATTTTATTTTGTTGCCATTTTGGCAAAATTATGCATTTTCTTTTCTAATATACTGAATTGCTTGCAAACCTGCTTTTGTTCCTTCATATACAGATTTTGATATCTGCAATAATCCTCCTACACAATCACCACATGCGTAAATTCCAGGAATATTGGTTTCCATATTTTCATTTACAACAATTCTATCTTTCTTAGTTATAATCCCTAATTTTTTGGCAAATTCATTTCCACCTGCTACACCAAGCGCTACAAATATACCATCTGTTTTTGTTTTACTGTTGTCGTCAAACTCTACTTCTTCTACCTTTTTATCTCCTCTAACTTCACGAATTTTTCTTGTATCAATTTTCACATTATCTGCTCTGATATCAGGTGCTTCTTTTCCATCTGTCAATATCGTAATGCTATTGGCGATATTAATCAATTCATTTGCTTCTGAAATAGCATATTTCCCATTTCCTAAAATAGACACATCTTTATTTCTATAAAAGAAACCATCACATACTGCACAATAACTAACACCTTTTCCTTCCAATTCTTTTATTCCTTTTATTTTTGGTGTATTTTTCTTGTTTCCTGTTGCAAATATCACAGTTTTTGTCTTATAAATTTCTTTTTCTGTCATGACCACATATTGATTTTTTTCACTGAATTGTATATTGGTAACCTCTTCCTTTTTTACATCAATTCCTAAGTTTTTTGCTTGCCCAATTCCTATTTTATATAATTCTTTTCCAGATATTCCATTTTCAAAACCATAATAGTTTTCTATCCATTCTGTCTTTTCTAGTGCTGATTGGTCTTTATATAGAATTAATACTTTTAGGTTTGCTCGTTTTGTATATAATCCTGCTGATATACCTGCAGGTCCTGCACCTATTATAATCACATCATACATACATTTTGTACCTTTCTTTTATTCAAATCTATGCATAATTTTTTGATTTCATCATGCATATTTTTCTTATATCACGAATTATATCATTTAAATTTCTATTGTGCAAGACATATACCTTTAGATATAGTATTTTCATTCCATATTTTTTATGCTATACTAATATTAGGTGATTTAAATTGAAATTATTGTTTAAAAATACAACTACATATTCTAAGCATATCTACGATGATTTTTTAAAATTTCACACGAAAAAATTTTCCTTTAAATATCATCTATTTTCATTTGTTGTATCTATGCTAATTCTTTTTTTAATCATGCTATATGTTCAAAATCATTATTATGGATTAGCAGTTATTTTTTGTGCTTGTTTAACTTCTTTTATTTTATATAGATATTTTCATCCAATTGAAGAAATAAATAAAGAATATCATAGTGAAAAAATTACAAAGGAACAAAGTTTTACTTTTTCTTTTTATGACAATTATTTTAAGATATATACCAAAAGAGAATATTCCATTGTTTATTACAGAAAACTTTATAAAATATTTGAAACAGACACCTTTTTTTATCTATATTTAGATAATAGCCATTCTTTTCTCATAGATAAATCTGGATTTAAAAAGGGTTCTCCTATTGCTTTTAGAGATTTTATTAAGAAAAAATGTCCTTTTAAATATAACAAAAAATCTTAAATAGGGTTAATATAAAAGTAGATTTTCCTATACAATAAAAACACAGTTTTAAAAATATATAAACTGTGTTTTTTATTTTTCTTATTTTTTATTTTCTATCGCTTCTCTTATTTTCTCCTCATCCATAGGTAATTTTTCTTCATTTCCTGTTTTCATATCTTTTAATGTGATTTCTTTTGCATTGATTTCATCCTCACCTAATACAATAACATATGGAATTTCTAATTTATCTGCATATTTGAATTTTGCTTTTAGCTTTTTATTATTTAAATAAATTTCTGTATTGATACCAATACTTCTTAATTTGGTTGCTAGTTTTATTGGTTCCTCTAAATTTTCTATCATAGGAATAATTAAAATATCCGCTACTGATTTTCTATCAGCTTTTACAATGTTTAATTCATTTAATTTATAAAATAATCTTGTTAATCCAATAGAAACGCCAACACCTGGTAGGCTTTTATCTGTATAATATTCTGCTAGATTTTCATATCTTCCTCCAGAACATACACTTCCAATTTCTCTATAATCATTTAAAAATGTTTCATAAACCGTTCCTGTATAATAATCTAATCCTCTTGCAATGGTTAAATCTACTTTAAAGTTTGTATCTGGAACACCAAATACTCTTACATTTTTTACAACTGTTTTTAATTCTTCTACGCCTCTTAAATAAGTTTCATTTTGGATTCCTAAGTTTTCTAATTTTTCTATTTTTTCATCAGAAGTTCCTTCGATTTCTATAAAGTTGATAATATTGTTTATTTGTTTTTCTTGTAATCCTAACTTTTTAAATTCTTCTATAACGGCTTCTTTTCCTATTTTTTCAATTTTATCAATAATTCTTAATATCTCAACTGCATTTTCTTTTTGTTCAACACTCTCAAATAATCCATTTAAAATTCTTCTGTTATTTATTTTTATGGTAAAATCTTCAAATCCTAATTCTCTAAATATTGTATAAATGATTGCAGGAATTTCAGCATCATTGATTAAGTCTAATTCTCCATCTCCAATAATATCGATATCACATTGATAAAATTCTCTGTATCTTCCTTTTTGTGCTCTTTCTCCTCTATACACTTTTCCAATTTGATATCTTCTAAATGGAAAACTTAAATTTCCATAATTTTTTGCTACATATTTTGCAAGTGGTACAGTTAAATCAAAACGTAAAGCTAAGTCTGTATCACCTTTTTGAAAACGATAAATTTGTTTTTCTGTTTCTCCACCAGCTTTTGCAAGCAATACTTCTGCAAGTTCAATTACTGGTGTATCTAAAGGTAAAAATCCAAACTTTTTATATGTTTTCTCTATTTTTTCCTTCATTTGATTAAATAAAATTTGTTCATTTGGTAGCAATTCCATAAATCCGGCTAATGTTCTTGGTTCTATTTTTTTCATGGCATTTTTCCTTTCTTTATTCTTTTTTATTCTCTTTATTTCATATAATTTTATTGTATCTTTATATTTTTATAAATTTTTAATACCGGACTAGATTACACTATTAATCTAGTCCTAATTTTTGAGTCTTTAAAATAGATTTATTGTGTTATACACAAATCGTTTTTTTCAGCTATTCTAATGGAAATTTCAAGACTATTACACCAATATTGCGTCTCCCCGTTTCCATTCTTCACTTCCAAGTAACCACCACCATCTATTTGTATAAAATAGATGATTTTCTTTCCATAGAAAATTGCCATAGCATCTCCACTATAGCTTTCTATAAAATGGTATCCTCTTTTCCGTAACCGATTTAAATTTTTGATTTCAACACCAATCATTCTGACTCCTCCTTCTGAAATGTTGAATTTTCAATTTCTAAACAAGTATACTACATAATTGGTTAACTTTCAATACAATTTAGGCTTTAATTCCAAATATATTGGTTTTTCTTCTTTTATCATTGTTGCTTTTCCATGTCCTGGATAAACAATTGTGTCATCTGGAAGTTTTAACAATTTATTCGTTATTGAATCCATAATATCTTCTATACTTCCTGTTGGTAAATCTGTTCTTCCCCATGTTCCTCGAAACATAGTATCTCCCGAAAACACACATCCTTCTTTCTCACAATATAAACTACTTGATCCCTTTGTATGTCCTGGCGTATGGATAACTTTAAATTCTAATTCTCCCAAATGTATTAAATCATTATCATCAATTCTTGAATCTGCCTCTAACTCTATTGGAGGTAAATCAATTATTGCTGAAAGATTAATGTTTATATCATTTAATCCTACACTATCAAATCGATGAATCAATACTTTTCCTCCACATTGATTTTTCAATTCTGTTACACCTGCTATATGATCTCCATGACAATGTGTAAGATAGATATATTTTAGATTTCCATTTAAAATATGTATCATTTCAGCAATTTCATTCACATCCCCCGCTGGATCTATCACCATAGTTTCTTTGCTTTTTTCATCAAAGATAATATAGCAATTGGTTGGATCGCCTACCCATGTATTAATCTTTCGTTCTTTTAAAATCATACTTCCTCCTTTAGTTTTTTTGGAATGAACAAATCGGGAAATTGGGGACGGACTCATTTTTCCCTTTTTAACTAAATTTAATATTTTTATAAAATACTTTATGAACAAAAAGGGAAAAATGAGTCCGTCCCCAATTTCCCGATTTGCCCATTCCCTTTGGCAACTTTCTTTTTTATTTCTTCCTTTTTACATCATAAACGCTATTTACTTTTCTAACAGCTTTTTGTGCTTTATTTAATTCATTTAAGTTTTCTACTTCAAGGGTAATATCAATAATTGCAATTCTTTCTTTTGTCGTTTTAGTATTGACTCCTAAGATATTTACCTTTGTGGTTCCTAATTCTTTTAAGATATCTACCAATAAGCCTGTTCTATCATTTGAAAAGATTTCGATTTCTGCTTGATATTCTGATTTTTCTTCTTCATACCATTCTACATCAATCATTCTGTTTTCTTCTGATATTAAGTCCTTTACATTATGACAGTCTTTTCTATGAACAGATACCCCTCTTCCTTTAGTGATATATCCAACTATTTCATCTCCTGGAAGTGGATTACAACATTTTGAAAGTTTTACCAGACAGTTATCAATTCCTTTTACAATAATACCAGAACTTGATGGCTTTGGTTTCTTTTGTTTTGCCTTTTTTAGTTCTTCTAATTTCTTCTCAATATCTTCTTCTTCATGCTCTTTACGATATTCTTGAAGCATTCTAGCAATCACTTTTCCTGATGAATTTGCCCCAAATCCAACAGCAGCATACATTTCATCTAAGTTTTTATATTTATATTTTTCAAGCATTGGGTCAATATATTCTGGTTTAAATAAATCAGCATGTGTAAATCCAATTCGTTTTAATTCTTTTTCAATGGCATCTTTTCCCTTTTCAATATTTTCTGCCTTTTGTGCTTTTTTAAACCAACTTTTAATTTTATTTCTTGCTGCTGAACTTTTTACAAATTTTAGCCAATCTCTACTTGGTCCTTTGGAATTATCTGATGTGATAATTTCTACAATATCTCCACTTTGTAGTGGTGTGATAATTGGCATCATTTTACTATTAATTTTACACCCTGTCATCTTGTTTCCAATTTCAGCATGTATCATATATGCAAAATCAATTGGTGTTGCTCCTCTTGGTAATACTTTGATTGCCCCTTTTGGTGTAAATACATATACTTCATCTTCAAATAATTCTGTTTTTAATGTATTCAAAAATTCTTGTGGATCTTCCAATTCTTTTTGCCATTCCAAAGTTTCTCTAAGCCATGCTAATTTATCTTCTTCTACTTTGACAGATTGTTTTTTTCCAAAATAGCTTGCTTCTTTATATGCCCAGTGCGCAGCAATACCAAATTCAGCAACTTTATGCATTTCCCATGTTCTAATTTGTACCTCGAATGGTGTTCCTTTTTCTCCTAACAATGTTGTATGAATAGATTGGTACATATTTGGTTTAGGAACTGCTATATAGTCTTTAAATCTACCTGGCATAGGATTATATAATTCATGAACAACACCTAATGCCGCATAACAATCTTTTACTGAATTTACTAATATTCTTAGAGCAAATAAATCATAAATTTGATCTAATGTTTTATTATCTCGTTTCATTTTACGATAAATACTATATAAATGCTTTGCTCTTCCTGTTACTTCTGCATCAATTCTTTGTTTTTTTAATGCCACACGAATATCTGCCATAATTTTCTCGATGAATTGTGTTCTTTCTTCTCTCTTTTTATTAATTCCTTCTACCAATTCATGATATTCTTCTGGCTCTAAATACTTAAAAGCCAAATCTTCTAATTCCCATTTTAGAGAATAAATACCTAGTCTATTGGCAAGTGGTGCATATAAGTCTCTTGTTTCTTTAGCATTAGCAATTTGTCTATCTCTTTTTAAATATTTTAAAGTTCTCATATTATGTAATCTGTCGGCTAATTTAATTAAGATAACCCTAATATCTTTTCCCATTGCCAAAAACATTTTTCGATAGTCCTCTGCTTGTTGTTCTTCTACAGATGCAAATTGAATATTGCTTAATTTGGTTACACCTGCTACCATGTCTGCGATTTCATTTCCAAATTGTGCTCTTAAATCTTTATCTGTAACGTCTGTATCTTCTACAACATCGTGAAGAAGCGCTGCACAAATCGTACTATCGTCTAATCCAATATCTGCTAAAATATACGCAACATTAAGTGGGTGAATAATATATGGTTCACCTGAGCTCCTTTTTTGTCCTTTATGTTTTTCACTAGCCAATCGATAAGCTTTCATAATTAATTTGATATCTACTCTTCTAGCATGTTCTTTTCTTTTATTAATCACATCTTTAATTGTAATTTCTTTTTTTTCTTCTTGCATATATACACTTCCCTTTTTTTCTTTTATATTGCTCTCATGATATCTTTCACATTAATTTGTAAAGTATCTACTCCATTAAATGTATTGATTTCTAATACACCTACAACATCTATTTTATCACCAATTCGATAATCTTCAACTAATGCTCCCATATTAAACCCAATGCTATTTATAACTGTATTTCCTTCTTTTAATGTTAATTTTAAATGTTTTCCTTCTGATAATGCTCTTATAGAATCAATTTTTAAATTTTTAAATGCAAATACAGGCATTTTATTACCTTCTCCAAATGGCTCTAATTCTTTTAAGCTTTCTACCATTTCTTTATTAATACTACTAAAGTCAATTTTGGCATCTATGTTGATAATTGGAACAATTTTCTCAATATTCGCTTCTTTTGCAATTTCTTCAAATTCTTTTTTGAAGGCTTCAAATTTTTCTTTTTTGATTGTAATTCCAATCGCCATGCTATGTCCACCAAATTTTTCAATCGTATCTGTACATTTTGATAAAGCCTCATGTAAATCAAATCCAGGTATACTTCTTCCTGATCCTGTTCCAATGCCATCTTCTTCAAAGCTTAATAAAATACTTGGTTTAAAATACATCTCTGTAATTTTAGAAGAAACAATCCCAATCACTCCATGATGCCAGTTATGTCCTCCAACAGTAATGGTTGCATTTTCTGCCAAGTGTTCTTCTTCTATTTGTTTAATAGCACTTTCAAAAATTTTCTTTTCAGTATCTTGTCTTAATCTATTGTATTCATTTAATTTGTTTGTAAGCTGAGAAACTTCATTTATATTTTTAGACAAAAATAGTTGTAAGGCATCTTCTGCTTTTCCCATTCTTCCACAAGCATTAATTCTTGGAGCAATTCCAAAAGAAATACTATTAGAATCAATTTTACTATATCCTGATGATTGAATAATAGATCTTAACCCTATATTTTTTGTTTGTTTGATTAATAACAAGCCTAATTTTGCGATCACCCTATTTTCATCTACTAATGGAACAATATCTGATATGGTTCCGATACAAACAATATCCAAATATTTTAGGTATTCTTCTTCTTTTAATCCTAATTTCATTCCTAATGCTTGTATCACTTTAAACACAACACCAACACCTGCTAATTCACGAAACGGATATGTGCTATCTTTTCGTTTATTATCAATAACCGCTAATGCATTTGGTAATTCATTTCCAGGTTCATGATGGTCTGTTACAATGGTTTCAATTCCTAAACTGTTAGCATATTCAATTTCTTCAATTGCAGATATTCCACAATCTACAGTTATCATTAGTTCACATCCATCATTGTGAATTTTATCAATTGCATTTTTATTTAGTCCATACCCTTCATGCAATCTATTAGGAATGTATTGAGATACTTCTAAGCCTCGATCTTTTAAAAAACTTTTTAAAACTGTAATACTCGTAATTCCATCTACATCATAATCTCCATAAATGGTTACTTTTTCTTGTTTTTCTATTGCTTGTACAATTCTATTGATTGCTTTTTCCATATCTGTCATTAAATATGGGTCATGAAAATCATTTCGTGTTGGATTTAAAAATAGTCTAATTTGTTCTTCATTTATAATATTTCTATTGGCTAGTATGGTTGCTAATAGTTTATTCACATGATATTTTTTCGATATCTCTTCTACTTTTTCTTCATCTACTTCATATATTTGCCATTTTTTATTCATATTCCTCTCCTAATTCTAATTTTTTTATATTGTATACCATTTTCTTGATTTTTAAAAGGGGGTATTGCTAATTTATGAAATTAATCCTTCTATATAGTAAAATTTCTTTCTTTAATAAAAAATGTATATAAAACTGATAACTTTGATTTACATATTCCATATTAAAACAAGAAATTCAACTCTTATTTTGAGTTGAATTTCTTGTTTCTGTATATATTATAAATATTTTTATTGGTATGCATCTATCTCTTCTATAATCTCCTTTCCTGTCATCTCACAAGGAATATTGATTCTCTTAATCGCATTTTTATCTAAATTATTAAAATGATTCATTCCAATATCATAAATTTGAAAGTCGATTCCATTATTTTTTAAAGTCCTTACTGTTTCAGTTGTATATGCACCAAATGGATAGGCAAATATTTTTAAATCTTGTTTTCCTAAATGTTTCTCTATTTCTTCATAAGATGCTTTTACATCATCACGAAGTTCTCGTACAGGACGCTTATCATAAAAAACGTGTTTTTTACTGTGACTGCCTATTTCTACAAGTCCACTATTTTGCATTTCTAAACATTGTTCCCACCCTAAATATTTTATACCATCTATTTCTTGACCAATTTTATCTGTTACAATAAATATCGATGCCTTTACCTGATACTGTTGCAAAATTGGATAAATATATTCATAATTACTGTAATATCCATCATCAAATGTTATCAACATCGGTTTATCGGGAAGTTCTGTTTTTCTACTATCAGCAAATGCTAATTCTTTCATAGATATGAAGGTATATCCATTTTCTATAAATGTTTTTATATTCTCTTCAAAACTTTCTGGCGTATTTATATAGTTAAAATTGTCTGGATCACTTTCTGGAACGGTTCTTACGAAATTATGATATAGCAAGATGGGAACTTTGACATCTGCTCTTTTGGTATTTCTTTTTACCTTGATACCAATTCCAATGGCCACCACAATGATAATAATTATCATACATACAATGATTAACTTTTTCTTTGTACTCAATTTACTTCACCTCTCTTTATTATATTTATGATAAAGATTTTTTGACACTTATCACGATTTTTCGACATTTTCATAAGATACTATGAGGTGATAAAAATGTTTTTCATATCTATGATAATTGCACTAATATGTCTTATCTGTTCAATATGTATCAATATCAATTGGATTTATGATATTTCATGTTATTTAGGCTATTTCTTGGCAATTTATCTTGTAACTTTTATAGCTATCATACCAGGATTTCATTATGTATTTAACTTTTTCAGCTTATTACTTCTTAAAAAAGATAAGAAGAAATCCTATAACAAAAAAGAAGAAGATGTTACGATTTTGTTACCAGTATACAATGCAAAAAAATCAATAGAATATACAATTAACTCTATAAAAAAGCAAAAATACTGTGGAAATATCTATGTAAAAATTATTGATGACGGTTCAACTGATGGAACTTTAGAATTATTAAAATCGATGGATTTAGATGCTAATATGACATTGATTGAAGCAAAACACCAAGGAAAAGCATCTGCACTTAACCAAGGATTACAAACTGTATGTACAGATTATACCATTACAATTGATAGTGATACCGTTTTGCATCCTTTAGCTGTTAGAAATATAATGCATAAGTTAGTAAATTCTAATAAAAAAACAGCTGCAACGGCAGGTTGCCTATTTGTAAAAAATGCCAAAAAGAGTTTTATGACAAAAGTACAAGAATGGGATTATACACTAGGTATCTTTGGTGTAAAGCTAATGCAGGGCAACTACAATTCCACATTAGTTGCACAAGGTGCTTTTAGTGCTTATAAAACAAAAATGCTAAAAGAAATCGGTGGATGGCAACATTGTGTAGGAGAAGATATTGTTCTTACTTGGCAATTGTTAAGTAAAGGTTATGAAACCAATTTTGCAAAAAATGCCATTGCTTATACAGTTGTTCCAGAAAAATATAAAGAATTGGGTAGACAAAGAAAAAGATGGGCTAGAGGTATGATAGAAGCTTTTAAAAAGAATAAAATATTAACTTCTAAGAAAATGTCATTGAAGTCTAAATTTTTAGCATGCTTTAATGTCTTTTTCCCTTTTATTGATTTAGCACTTCTGATTTTTGTACCACTTAGCTTAATCTTTTTAGCTTTCGGAAATCCTTTACTTCTTAGTTGGATTTCTTTATTAGTGATTCCTTTTGGACTATTGTTATGCTTATTAATCGAAATCAAGAGAAAAAATATGCTAAAAGAAATTAATTGTAAATTAGAAAAAAGAAGTTGTTTGGCATTTCTTGTGTATATTTTAGTTTATGCGTTTATCTTATCTCCTTATTGTCTAATGGGATATATTTCAGAGTTAATCAATTTGAAAAAGAAATGGTAAATTGAAAAGGAAGGAAATTTTCCTTCCTTTTATCTGCTATGTACTTGTCAACAAAGTGCAAAATAAAATGATTGTACTCAAAAGAAATAACATCAAGCCCTTTTGCTCTTGAGAAAAGACTAGATTTTAAAGTGAAAGGTTATTATATTATATATATTTTACAAAAAAATACCACTTATTAAAATTTCAAAATTAAGAAGAATTCTAACAAAAATTTGCATTGAATTGCATCAATTTGAAGTATACATAATTTTGTGATATAATAGAAAGTGATAACATTTAGTAGGCGTCTTCCTTGCGTGACATCAGGTGTATGCAAGAGGACAATTAATTAATAAGGAGGAGAAAAATGTATAACAAAATTGTAAATCTCAAAAATTTATTGGCTGTAAATGAAGTTATTAAGCGGTTAAATCGCTTACCACGGTGGACTTCGATGGATAACAAGCCTCCATACAATGATTTAAACAAGCAATCGCTGGATTTCAATATTGCATGTTTACTCGCAAAATATGCAGAGGTGCATGGAAAAACTATCATCTGGGAGAATTTTCCTAAAGTTGCAATATATAGAATTTTTCAAAAAGGCTATATATTCTTTGATACAAGACGGGAGACAATAGAAGCCGTCCTTGAAGTTGGTGGTATTTCCAAATCAGTGATTGAAGAGAAAACCATTGAAATCATTAAAGAGCACACAAACGAAGAGTTTGGTAACTTTATTTCTGAAGTGCTTACCAGCTATGAAATGAGAATTGCTAAGGCTAGTCGAAGGATTGCCAATCTTGTAGAGCTAATGGAGCTTTCTTTAAGCAACAATCCCACTGTAATAAAGAAGAAATTTCATCAAATAATTTCTTCCCTTGAGCAATATAGTGATATTCCAGGGGTATTAGAATTTTCTAACACAGATGGAAATTATTTTGATGTTCTCTTACGAATATCAAGCCGACGAAATATTAACCGTTTCAATTACACTGAGATCTTTTCCGATTTCTCAATACTGAGGAATCAGAATCGATGGACTGTACAAATGGCCCCCATCAATTGTTCTGTTTTGGGACATGAATTTGACGCAGCTATCTGGGGATACTTCATCGGTCTGGAAGAATTTGGAGATGAAAAAATTGCCACATTAATGTGGGAAGATTTGCTGGTTCATGACCAGCCCGAGGCATATACAAATGATATGCCATCTCCTTTTAAGAAGATGATACCAGGGTTCCGTCCGGCTTTGGGAAAATACGAAGAACAACTTCTTCAAATTAATTTGTATGACAAACTGCCAGACTTTATGGCAGATTTCATCCGAAGTCATATGATGGACGCACCGGAAAATAAGCATTTGTTCCCTTATTTAAAAGGTGCAGATTATCTATCTGCAGATTCCGAATGCTGGCGCCAATATCAGATGGGATCTCGGGATACGTACTTCTACAAAAGTGCAATGCTGGATTTTGAAGACCAACTAAAAAAAGGAACTTATATTCTTCCAGCAAATTGCAGAAAACTTCATAATTACTTTATGAAATATGCATTTGCATGTATCAAGGATTTTTTGGAACTTGAATTGGAACTTGAATTAGAAATTGAAAATAAAGAGATTTAACCAACCAGACCGCCTCTCCTTGAGGTGGTCTGGTTGGTTTTATTTACAAATAATTTAATATCCAAAAAATTTATTCAACTCTAGCATAATTCTTGCACTTATGATATAGTTAAATAAATATTATTTTATTGAAAGGTGATGTTTCTATGATAACCAATAGTTTTGACAATCATTCAGAAGCTAAAATTAATCCTAAACCAAAAGAAAATAGATTCAAATGTGATGCTTGTATTATTACATTTTCGAATATCATAGAAGATTATGTACTTAACCATTATGACTGTAAAAAAGTTGGTGAACTAAAATTTGTAACTGGTCCTTTATCTGTTTATAAATTAGAATATAAAAATAAGGTCATTGCATTTTATAAAACTTATATGGGGTCCCCTACCGCTGTTGGTGCTTTAGAAGATGCTACTGAAATATTAGATACCAATAAGTTTATTGTATTTGGTGGAGCAGGTTCTTTAGATAAAAACATCTCTCATGGCAAAATCATGGTTCCAACATATGCCTATCGAGATGAGGGAACTTCTTATCATTATGCTACACCAAGTGACTATATAAAAATCAAAAATGCTCCTGTTGTTTCAAACTTTATGAAAGAACAACATCTTCCTTTTGTAGAAGGAAAAACTTGGACAACAGATGCTTTCTATCGAGAAACTGTTCATAATTTTGAAAAAAGAAAACAAGATGGTTGTATTTCAGTAGAAATGGAATGTTCCGCATTCCAAGCAGTTTGTAATTTTAGAAACCTAGAATTATATTATTTCTTAACAAGTGGTGATTTACTGGATGCACCTGTTTGGGACAGCCGAAAAAAAGAGAACGATTTGACAGGAACACAACATGATTTCACGCATTTTAAAATTGCATTAGAATTAGCAATTTCAGTATGAAATTATAAGTTTTCATTTGACTAATATAAATTAATATGCTATTATTTAGTTACAGAATAAATGTGTCTGTTACCGATGGACATTTTGTAGATTGTATGTGTATCCGCGAATGCACATACTATTTAAAATTGCATTTGACAAAATAATAACAATGTGTTATTATTTAAATATAATAAAAATGTATCCTAGGTCAGGTTGAGGATAACATTTACTCGTATGTGTACCGTAACTACACATACTTTTTTTATGGTAAAAAACAGAGCAAGACCGTAACTTCCTACTCTGTTTCGACTATGTAATGACACATTTAGTCTTTATCCTTTTTGTTTTCTTCTACTTTTAATTGATTGTTTTTATCTCTTTCAGCTAAAAGCATTTCAACTAATCGTAGAATAAGCTCAGGTTGAGTCATCACATTTACCCCCTTTCCGCTCTATGTAAGAACTACCTTCATGACAAGAAAGGTTGCCATTATATTACAATATTTTACATCAAAAAACAAGCAAACAGTAAAATTTTCCTAAAAAGTTTCAAATCTAAATATATAAACCTCCCCATGCAACGCCAACATGGGGAGTATATTTATTCAATTCTAAAACAGAAGTTGTCGTTCTTATCTACATAGTAGATGATAGACGTCCCTTCTATTTTCTGAGGAAAACGAACTATAGATGGAAGTTTTCCTTTTTTGTTCAACTCTGAAATGGGGATCTCAAATTGATCCAATTCCCCATTATATTTTACATGTTTCCGTAATTCTCTATCTTCTGCTATACTATAAATAGTACCGGAAGCCCCTAGATAGCAATATGGGTATGGTAACATCTCTTTTATATATTTTAGCATAATTAATCCTCCTGTCATTTTATTTGGCGTTGAACAGACATTGGTCTAATGTTATTATACCATAAATTATATTAAATCACAAAAACATGGTAAACCAAAGTCGTCAACATACAAAGAACAACACCACAAACCGTTGGAATTAAAAAGCCAATTGCTGTCCATTTCCAACTACCTGTTTCCTTCTTAATAGTAAGTAAAGTTGTCGCACAAGGAAAATGAAATACAGTAAATAACATGACATTAATCGCTGTTAATATCGTCCAACCATTTTGTCTTAAGATTTCCCCTATTGCAAATGTATCTTCCATATTCACTAATGAAGTACCTTGCATATAGCACATAAGGATAATCGGAAGTACAATTTCATTTGCAGGTATTCCGAATATAAATGCTGTTAAAATATATCCATCTAATCCCATAAGATTTGCCAATGGATCTAAAAAGTTTGCAATCATCGTTAATAAACTTTGTCCTTGTATGCCAATATTGGCAAATAACCATATAACAAGACCAGCAGGCGCTGCAACTGCAATTGCTCTTCCTAATATAAAGATGGTTCTATCAAAAATAGACCTAACCAATACTTTTAAAAATTGTGGCTTTCGATAGGGTGGCAATTCTAACACAAAAGAAGACGGCATTCCCTTTAAAATAGTTTTTGATAAGATTTTAGATATCACCAATGTCATGATAATCCCTAGTATAATCACAACCATAACAGCGATTGTGGATACAATGGATGCTCCTATTCCCCTTATCGTCCCTGCTATAAATATTGTCGCAATGGTAATTAAAAATGGAAATCTTCCATTACAAGGAACCAAATTATTGGTTAATATGGCAATTAATCTTTCTCTTGGTGAATCAATAATTCTACAACCTGTTACCCCACAACTATTACAACCAAATCCCATGCACATCGTAATCATCTGTTTTCCACTGCAACAAGCCTTTTTAAAAAAGCCATCCATATTAAAAGCAATCCTTGGCAAATATCCTAGATCCTCTAATATGGTGAACAATGGAAAAAAGATAGCCATAGGTGGTAACATAACCGATATAACCCATGTTAAAGTTTGGTATACACCTAAAATTAACATATTGGATAGCCATTCTGGACAATGTATATATGTAGCAAATTCTATCAATTTTTCTTGTATGTTTCCAAATACACTAAATAAAAATTGAGATGGATAATTAGCTCCTACAATCGTAATCCAAAATATGAGTAGCAAAAATACAATCATAATGGGAATTCCATATTTTTTAGAAGTCAATATTTTATCAATTTTTCTATCTCGATTAGCATAATTTTTATTTCTAAATTGACATACCTTTTTCCCTATTTTTTCTGCATCTTTCACAATCGTTGATACGATTCTTTCTTTAAATTCTTCTTGATAAATTCCTTCCTCTTCTAATGTCTCTAGAGTCTCTTTTCTGGCTTTATCTATCTCACTATGATTGATTAATTGTATATTTAATTGTTTTTCTATTTCTTTTAAAATACGCTCTTCACCATCTAACACTTTTATGCTTATCCATCTAGCTAGTTTTTCTTCGATGGAATACTGTTCCATAATGATTTCTTGTACTTGTTCAATTGCTTTTTCTATCTTTTCCTGATATTGTATTTGATATATTTTATGTTTCTCTTCTTTTCCTTCACAAACAGTTCTCATCACTTTTAATAAATTATTTAATGTCTTTTTCTTTCTAGCAGTAACACCTACAACTGGTACTTTTAATATGTTAGACAATTCTTCTAGATGAACTTCTATTTTCTTTTTTCTAGCTTCATCTAATAGATTCACACAAACAATTAAATTATCTGTGATTTCGGTTATTTGTAATACAAGATTTAAATTTCTTTCTAAAGAGGTGGCATCTACTACAACAACAGTTGCATCTGGATTTCCAAAACAAATATAGTTTCTGGCAATCTCTTCTTCTTCAGAATGAGACATAATAGAATATGTACCAGGAATATCAACAAGCTTATAGGTTTCTCCTCTATATCCAAAATATCCTGTTGCATTTGCAACTGTTTTACCCGTCCAGTTACCAGTATGTTGATTCATTCCTGTTAGATTATTAAATATGGTTGATTTTCCAACATTGGGATTTCCTGCTAATGCGATTGTATAATTACTTTTTCGCTTTGTTTCCTTTTGCCTGATAGATAACTTTTCTTTTTTACTCATATAATCCTCCTTTTATTTTCTTTTGTGATTTTATAGATATGTATGTCGAACTCTTTGTTTTTACCGACATCCCATTTTTTATCTATTGTATTGTATATAAATTTTTATTATTTTGTTACTACTTCACCTTTATGTTTTCTGCATCTTCCTTGCGGATAGCAATTAAACTTCCACGAAATTCAAAAGCTCTCGGATCTCCTGATGGACTTATTAGAACTGGTTTTATACTTGTTCCTTCTATCAATCCTAAATCTAATAATCTTCTTTTAATGGTTTCTTCTCCTATAATGTTATTAACAACACCTATTTCGCCCAATTGTAATTCATTCACTGTTTTTTCTTTCATTTACATATAGCACCTCCATATTATGTTTAATATATAATATTCTTTTTTCGATTTTATGTTCTGGTACATGACTTGTATGCTCGGTCAAAAAATTGACATAAATGCATATTCATGGTAAAATAGTTATGTAGGAATTTTTTATTTTAAGAAATATTAACTCTCTTGGTCTTAAGTACTAAGAATTTTTTATTGTATAGGAAACAATATGAAACTTTAAGTTACTTAGGCTCAAAGAGAAAATAAAAATTTAATATTTTATTTTCAAAAGAAAATCACGTTAACTTAAAATTATTTGATTTTCTTATTTCGTTTTATCATCATAATCAATCCATAAAAAACAAGTATAGATAACATTATCTGAAAGTACTGATAATGTACAAGTAACCTTTTAAAATGATTATTGAGAAAGGAGTTGTTTTTGTGACGAAAAAAATTGATTTTGAAAGAATTTTTAAAACCATGAAACGATATCTAAAAAACTTTTTTAAGATATTACCAAATGTTGTTGTTCCATTACTCATCATGGTATTTATACAAAATTATTTTGGAGCAAATCATAGTGTGATTGGAATTATTTTAATTTTTGTTTGCATGTTAAAGGTAAATGAATTAAAGAGTATCAAAACTTATGCACAAATGTCTTTTATGCTCATTGTAATAGCAATACTTGCAAGCATTGCTAGTCTAAACATATATACATCTATTGTTTTAAATTTAGTGATTCCATTTATCCTTATTTATCTAACAACTGCAAAACAAAAAGAATCCAACTATTTCTTATATGGATATGAATTTATTATGTTTCAAAGTTACCCAATTTCTATATCAGAAATTCCTTTACGTATTGTAGCCATCATTGTAGCATTAGGTATTGGGTATATCTATATGAAAATTTATAACCGAAAAGCAAAAATTGATGAAAATATAGTTTCTGATTTTGATCTAGTTGTGTATAATATAAAACATATAAAGAAAGAACTAAATTTTAAAGTTCCTAGAATACGTTTTGCTGTTCGTACAGCGTTTATTTTATGGATTACTTGTGTGTTCATGGATTTGATAACAGATAGAACGATTAGAAGTTATTGGCTACCTTTAATTACCTATAGTTGTTTAGAAATTGATAATCAAAAGCAAAAAAGTAAACTACTTGCACAAATTGGTGGCGCTACACTTGGAATTGGTATTTTCATACTTATTTTCCATTGGATTCCTACACATGCTTTATTGGTTTTCATGGCAATTGCTTTTACAGCTTTATTCTCTGTAGATAATCAATATTTAAAAAAAGCCATTGGAACCATCCTTGGAATGAGTTTTGTCATACCATCATTCGGAGAAGTTGGAGCTATTCTGCTAAGATATGTTTAATGTAATGGCTGCTATTTTCATCATTGCCATCTTTGAATATTTAAGAATAGTCGTTAGAAAAATAGAATGTCAAATTGCACAGTAATGTGCAATTTATTGCGCTTATTTTATTTTTGTGATACACTTCTTTTGTAAAATGTTGCAAACAGAAACGATCCCAATGGGACAAATGTCGCATCAACAAACGAACTCTATGCGACATGGGACATTTTTCTGATAAATAGTACATATACTTTTACAGGAGGAATTTGTATGAAAAATAAATTTAAAGTAGCAATCGTTGGTGCCAGCGGAGTTGTTGGAAGAACTGCCTTAAAGGTGCTAGAGGAAAAAAGTTTTCCAAATGTTGAGTTTACTTTGTTCTCTTCTAAAAAGTCTGCTGGAAAGAAAATTGAATTTTTAGGTAATAATTATATTCTTCAAGAATTAACTGAAAATTCTTTTAACAAACCTTTTGATTATGCCATCTTTTGTGCTGGAGGAGCTGTTTCTAAAAAATTTATACCAATCGCTGTAGAACACAACTGTACTTGTATTGATAATAGTAGTGTGTATAGAATGGATAAAGATGTTCCTTTGGTTGTTCCAGAAGTTAATATGAAAGAGGCTTTTAAGAATAAAGGAATTATTGCCAATCCAAACTGTTCAACGATTCAAGCAGTTGTTCCTTTAAAGCCTTTAGATGATACATACCATATAAAACGAATTGTATATTCTACTTATCAGGCTGTTTCAGGTGCCGGAAGAGAAGGAATTGAAGATTTAGAAAATGGAATGAATGGATTTGCTCCTAAAAAATTTCCTTATCCTATTTTTAATAACTGCTTACCACAAATTGATGTATTTATGGATGACGGATATACCAAAGAAGAACATAAAATGATAGATGAAACAAGAAAAATTTTGAATAGACCTGATTTACCAATTACAGCGACAACCGTTCGTGTACCTGTTTTGAATTGTCATAGTGAGTCTATTAATATTGAATTTGAAAACGATTTTGATTTATATGATGTAAGACAGTTATTGCAAAATTATCCTGGTGTTATTGTTGTTGATGACATTGAAAAAAATTACTATCCCATTGCCACAAAGGCAGATGGATATGATGAGGTTTTTGTTGGAAGAATTCGTAGGGATACTAGTGTGAAATATGGACTTAATTTATGGGTTGTTGCAGATAACTTAAGAAAAGGTGCTGCAAGTAATGCTATTGAAATTTTAGAGAATATGATGATGGCGTAAAATTGTTTTTTATAAAAAATGTTACAGTTCATAACTATGTGCACAAGGTGGAAGGTATTCATAAATGATTTATTACTCGGCTCAATACGATATTTAAGAATTTGTAACATAATTTATTGAGCCTCTTTCACTCAGACCCTCACTACGTGAGTACCGTGAACATCCCTCAATAAATTATATAACAAATTCTAAAACATCTCCAATCGCATTCGTAATTAAAATCATTTATGAATACCTTCCACCTTGTTTACATTGGTCTGAACTGTAACCAAAAATAGCTAATAGTCCCTAAGTGGTAATATTAGCTATTTCTCTTTAAATAATGATTTACTATATTAAATTAATTCTATTTCAATTTTTTCTCAATTAAATCTGCAATTTCTTTTGCTCTTTTTGTTATATATTCTTGGTCTTCTCCCTCAATCATGACTCTTACTAATGGTTCTGTTCCTGATGGTCTAATAACCACTCTTCCATTTCCAGCAAATTCTTTTTCAACATCTTCAATTGCTTTTTTAATATGTTCATCTTTTTCATAATCATATTTTTTGTCTGCATTTACTTTTGCATTGACTAATACTTGTGGATATAGTTTAATAATACTTGCTAATTCTGATGCCGTTTTATTCTCTTCTAATATGGTTTGAATTAACATTAAAGAAGTTAAGATACCATCTCCTGTAGGATTGTAGTCTAACAAAATCACATGTCCTGATTGCTCTCCCCCTAAGTTATATCCTTCTTTTAACATTTCTTCTAATACATATCTATCTCCTACTTTTGTTTGTATTAATTGTAATCCATTATTTTCAGCATATTTATTTAAACCTAAATTACTCATGATGGTTGCTACAATGGTATCTTTGTTTAATTTACCTTTTTTTCTTAAACTTGAAGAAATGATTGCTAATAATTTATCTCCATCAATTTCATTTCCTTTTTCATCCACGGCTAAACATCTATCTCCATCACCATCATAGGCAATTCCTAAACTTAATTTGTTTTCTACAACAAATTTCTTTAAATTGTCTAAATGTGTAGAACCACAATTTTCATTGATATTAATTCCATCTGGTGTATTATTGATAATTCTATAATTGATGCCTAAATCTTTAAATACTTTTTCTGCTACAACTGATGTTGCTCCATTTGCTGTATCAATTCCTACAATAAAGTCATCTCTTAAATGTTTTTCAATTGTATCATCAAAATGTTTTCTAAAGAAATATATGTATTCATTCATTAAATCAAAACAATATTCACTAACACCTATTTTTTCGTTTTTAGCTGTTAATTCTTCTAATTTTCCAGAATCCATGACTTCTTCTATTTCTTCTTCTAAAGAATCTGGTATTTTCATTCCTTTATTACTAAAGAATTTAATTCCATTAAATTCAAATGTATTATGTGATGCAGATATAACAACACTGGCATCTGCTTTTAATTTTCTTGTTAAATAAGCAACTGCTGGTGTTGGAATCACTCCTAATAGTTTTACTTTTGCACCATAACTTAAAAATCCTGCTGTCATAGCACTTTCAATTAGTGTTCCAGAAATACGTGTATCTCTACCAATTAAAATGGTTGGTGTGTGATCTGTATGTTTAGATAATACATATGCTCCTGCTTTTGCAACCTTGTACACCAATTCTGGTGTTAATTCTGTATTGGCAATTCTTCTAATGCCATCTGTTCCAAAATATTTTCTCATGTTTTAACTTCCTTTCTCATAAAATTAAAATACTTTTTAATTTTATTTTTCTATTTAATTGCTTCATCAATGTATCATAATATCTTTCGTAATTTATTTCATCTGATATGCTTTCACTTTCATTATATTATACAAATTTCTAAATGTTGCTATGAAAGGATTATACTTGTTTATTATTACATAACATGATAATCAATTGAGGTAAATTTGACTATTTCTTAAAATTCATAATAATTTTTTCTTTTAATGTCAATTTAAAATCCAATGGCTCATCTATTTCAATTTTTTTATTATTTAATACTAACTTAGGATTTTTTGTTGTTAATTCCTCTAATTTTTCCTCTCCAATAATATCTGCAATTTCATCTAAAATTTGTGGTATTTTTGGATAAATGGTGTTTTGTCTATGTACATCTGAGCCTAAAAAATGTATCATATTATTTTCAAAAAATTTTCTGACAATCATTTGTGCCTTTTCTCCATATTGTCCTATGGTACTCCCATAATTTGCTTGCATCAATACCCCTTTTTCTATTAAGTCATAGATTAATTCTGGGTCTTTTTGTACAAAACTATATCTTTCTGGATGTGCTAATATGGGAACCAATTTGTATTGTAATATATCATAAACTACATCATACAAATTCATTGGTTCTGCATTTAATGGTAATTCAAATAACACATAACTTGTATCATTAATGGTTGATGCTTTTCTTTTTTCTAGTAATTCTATAATATTGTCTGTAAAGTATATTTCATTTCCTAAATATAAGTTGGTATTAATATTTTTGGTTTTTAAATTTTCTAATATGGCTTTTACCCATACTTCTCTTTCTGGTACATCTGTTTCATAATAGTTCTCCATATAATGCGATGTAGATATCACCGCTTCAAATCCTGCTTTTTCTGCTTCTTTTATCAAATTAAATGTTTCTTCTATACTTCTTGAACCATCATCAATATTTGGTAATATATGTGAATGAAAGTCTATCATTTCTCTTTTGCTCCTTTTTTGCTTTTTTGTTTTCTTGCACTTTATTAGTATACCTTTATCTTTTAAATTTTGCAATATTTTTGTCGAATTTTCAGAAAAAAATAGGACCCTGAAAGTCCTATTTTAGAATTCTTTTTAAAATCCTCTTTATTTTACCTAATACTTTACTATATAAAGGTCTCCTTGTATATTTTTCTAAATATTTAATTATATTATTTTCATTTATTTTACCATTTGAAATATTTAAAAAGAATTTATCCCTATGTTTATTTTTTGATAAATTAGTATGATGATTATAACGAAATGCTTCTTTTACATTAACTTCTTTATAATCTAACATATCTTTTATTTTATCAAAAATTTTCTCTGCTTTTTCTGAATTAACCGTTAAAAGAGAAATTCCTTTGTTATCATTGAATTCCGGAAGTATTTTTTCAACTCCCCATAAATCTCCTATTGTAAAATCCGCCTTTCTATTCTCATCTACAAACTGACAATAATAGCAAGAAGGTCTATTAATAAGTTGATTACCTGAAAAAGCGGTTATATATTCTTGTATTCTTTTTTTCGTACCATCCTGAAATTGTATATATGCACTATTATTCATCTCTTTGTCTTTACTTCTAAAATAAATCTGTTTTACTTTCTGTTTAGATATGTTTTCATGATTCTTAATATACATCTTTAACACTTTTGGTGATGGATTAGCATGACATATAATTTCACATAGTATTAACTTTTCACTATCTTTTCCTAAAAAATTTCTTAGTCCTTGCACTTGACATGGTGTTCCAGTAAATAATACATATCTATCTTCGTTTAAAAATTCTTTTACTTTCTCATATGAACTGTTTAAATCACTTCTTACATATTTCGAAAAACTAAATTTTTTACATTCTTCTATAGTTTCTCCATAGTCATGCATAGCAACTAAATTTTCATTAAGCTTAACACCAAAAACGACCCCTTTTTTACTTATAACATATTCTACTAATATTTTAAACATTCCGCCAGAAGTACTGTTTTTTCTTTCTGCCTCATTTTTGTTCTTAGCCGCATATGCTTTTATTTCATAATTATTTTTCCCTACAATATTACTGCAAACATTTCTACATTTATTACATTTAATACATTTTTCTTCATCAATTTCGGGGTACAAAAATCCTTCTTCATCTTCTATCATTTCTATTGCATTTACTGGGCATAGTAAACTACAAGTCCCACAACCATTACAATCTTCTTTTTTATGTGTATCGAAATAACTATTCATAAACTTCACCTTATTTTCTTTTTATTACCATGTTAAAAATAGCTTTTAAATTTTTCCTATTTACTATATATGCATATGCAATAGCTAATAATATTCCAAATACATATATAATCATACTATGAGAAAGATAGTATATTAGTAAAATAATGCTTAATACTAGAATACTAGAAACAATGAATGTCTTATCTATTTTTATTTCAAAATATCTCTTTTTTATATCACGTATTCTATATACAGACATTATTAAATAAGCGCTTAATGATGCAATTGAAGCGGCATATAAATCTATAAAATTAATCAATAATACGCTTACAGCTATATTTATAATTGCAGAGACTATAGAAGTACTTGCAATTGCTTTCGTATTTTTTTTTGCTACATAAATTGCACTTATTAATCCTACAACTACATTAAAGATCGAACCTATCATCATTACTGGTACTTGATTATATCCTTCTGAATAATTTTCATTTATCATTATAGGATAAACAATTGGCATAAATGCTATTATTCCAACAGCGATAGCAACAAAAAATCTAAGCATTTCATTTATTGTCTTATTTAAAAATTCCTTAGCATCTGAATCATTTATATGCAAAGCTACTGTCTCAGTCCAACTTAAATTAAAAATATTATAAATTGTTATATAAACACTAGAAAATTTACTAGCTGCTGAAAATATACCATTTTTTGCTACCCCTAACATAGATGAAATTATAACTCTATTTGAACCACTAAATACCCACCATGAAATAGCATTTGGTACTAAAGGTAATGAATATGACCATAACTTCTTTAATAATTTTTTCTTAAATGCTTTATAACTAATATATCTGTATAATTTAAGGGAAAATATATAATAAAGAGCACAAAGAATTTGCCCTAACATGTTAGCCATTAACATTCCAGTAGCACCAAATCTAAATACTACTAGGAATAAAATATTAAATAAAATTGTACTTAATGCTGATAAAAAACTTCCTATTGCATATTTAATATTATCTCCTAATCCTCTAGCTATTTGTTGCATCAATGAAGCAAATATGTATGCTATTACATTTGTTGCCAAGAAATATTTATAATCATTATCAACAAATGGTGCTATTGAAAAAAACACACATAAGTATATTCCACATTGAATAGTCACCGCTATCAAAGCTGTAGAAATTATACTTTTCTTATTTCTCTCTTTATCTCTATTATCAATTAATTTTCTAAATACAGCTTGTTCTACTTGAAATGTCACTATTGGTAAAAGTAATGAAACTAATGTATTTAACAAATCTACTGTACCATATTCTTCTGTTGATAAAATATATGTATATAATGGTAGTAAGAAAAAAGTTATTGCTTGCGTACATATCTTTCCTATTGTTATTATTGCTGTATTCTTTAGTAACGTCTTTTCTCTATTCATTATTTTCCTTCCTTTAATTGATAGCTTTTTCTATCCAATCTAAAGATTTTTTTCTTTCTGTCTCTAATAACTTTTTTGTTTTTTCATAATTAATTTCTTTATTATAATCTATTTTTTTAAATTCTTCTAAATCTTTAACTGCTCTATTTTCAATTTCTAATTTATTTAATAAATTATATACTCTAGATCCTGTAATCTTGTGTGGAATAACAAAAAATTTTTTATTAAATATAATAGAAAATACTGTTGCATGAAAAGATGTAGCTACCACATATTCTGCATTTTTTATTAAATTTATAAAACCTAATGGTCCTTCTGTATGTGCATTTCTTAAAATATTGTCGATTCCTTTATTTTTTCTAGAAAAATGTATAACTTTTAACCCTGTTTTTTCTGATAAATAATTTACAATTTTAATATATTCATCATCTGGATCAACTACATATGCAAGTATATATTTTTCTTTTTCTGTTTTCATTCCTTTTATTTCACTATCCCAATCTTCTTTTGTAAGCAAAAGAGTAGGATCTAAAACCACTTCAATAGGTTTTTCTATAAATTCTTCTAATATTTTTTTTCCTTCTTCTTCTCTTACTGATATATAATCTAATTTTGAAATTTTGTCTTTATAATCTTTCTTTTCTTTTGAATCTATTGTACTATTTCCAATACTTGCTGCATATGATATTCTTTTTACATCTTCCTCTCCAAAGTTAAGAGTATATGAATCTTGTAAACCTTTCGTAATTTGACTATTCCAAACTTGATCACTACCTGTTACATATATATCCGCTTTTGGTGGATCTTTCTTTAATTCTTCTTCACCCTTATATTCCATCGTTAAGTTGAAATTTTTGTTAATGAAATTCTTAAAGTTTTTATATCTCTTATATTTGGTTTTAAAAAAATATATATTACTAAGAATTGATTTCATTAAGGCTTTTATGTTTTTCGTATTTAGATTTATTACTCTATAACCTTTTTCAAGAAATGGATTTCTATAGTTTATTATTTTGACTTCATTGCCTAATTCCATCAATTTCTTTTGAAGTGCAAACGCTTGAAGAATAGCTCCATAATTATATGCACATTGAAATGTTATGATATCTATTTTTTTTTCTTCTTTGTTATTAGATTTATCCATATTTTTTACCTCTTCTAATTATTTATTTTTTCTTTATTATTGAAAGAATATATCTTAATTTATTAAATACTATTAATACATATTTCTTCTTTTTTCTTATCAAAAATATTGATATTTTTATTTGGGATTTTATCTCTGAAAGATTAACATCACTATTTATTATTTTATTAGCATTTATATCATCCAGCATCTTGTCCAATTCTTCTATATTAACTTTATGTTGTCTACAAAGCTTATAAAATACACTCTCTAACCCTAAAATTGTTGAAATTGTGATGTTTTCTTCTCTACTAGAAGTATATTGATTTTGTTCTTTTAATGTATCTATTAATAATTTATTCACTTTTACATAATCTTCAAAATTCCTATAATAATATTTACTTGAACGGCAAACACTAGCATCATTCTCATAATGATTATATAAATTTTCATTAAGGAAGTACATGCTTTTTACATTATTTAATAGTTCTATGTAAAATAATAAGTCCTCTTTCATTCCTATTTGCGTATTAAATCTTACATTTTGTATTATAGACTTTTTTATAATCAAAGTCCATACATATCCATTGAATTTACTCTCTAATAAATCATCAATAAATGCTTCTATATCATTTTCAGATAAAATTTTATCTGCATACTTATTATAGTTTTCCTGATTTTTTATGATACCTTTTTTTGAATTTACTATATGATAATTATATTTTAAAACATCTATTTTTTTCTCATCAATGATACTTAAATTTCTTTTCAATATATTCTTCTCTACAGTATCATCTGCATCTACAAACATTATATAATCACCTGTAGCTTTTTCAATTCCTATATTTCTCGTATCAGAAACACCTGTATTCTCTTTGTTAATAAGTATGATTCTACTATCTTTTTCTTTGTATTGTTCAAGTATTTCCTTACTATTGTCTGTAGAACCATCATTTACTAAGATAATTTCTAAATTTTCGTATTTCTGATTAATAATACTTTCTAAACATTTTTCTATAGTTTTTTCAGCATTATATACTGGTATGATAATTGATACTTTTACATCCACTAGAATTCATTCCTTTCATTATGTTTGTAAAATAGCTCCCATTTTGTAGTTTCTTTAGCATGTTTTGGTTTTCTCTTTTTACTATTAAATATCAAATCAGATATAAATAATAAAGCTATATTGGTAAATGGATAAAACAATATATCCTCCGTTATTGCATATATTACCATTACTAATATAATAACAATTCTATCGTATTTTTTTTGTCGGCAATACTTCTTTATCAATACAAATTGTATTATATAAAATAGTAAATTGATTAAAATTCCATATCTTAACAATGAACTTATAATACCCTGATCTAAAGCTATAAATATGCTAAATCCTTTGTAAGTATCATACATATTCGAGATATTTTGTCCTAATAAGGTCATTCCATATCTTTCAAGCATCATCCCTGAAAATTTTATTCTTCCTGTTAATATATTATCAGCCACTTCATATAATTGTGAAGTTTCTGGAATACACTGTAAAGCAAATACAAAAACTAATATCATTATATATATACCAATTACAAATTTGTAATTTCTGATGAACTTAATTTTATTGCCATATTTGTATACCATAAATAAAAAAATAATTGCAATTCCCATAATCAGTCCTGTTCTAGACTTTGTTAAATAGTATACTAGAAATAATACCAGAATCAACGATATATTGCATATAATTTTGTTTTTTCTAGTTTTTATTTTGTTATAATATGTATATAAAAATAAGATTAACATTATATTAATAAATAAACTTATGTTATTGGGATGTGAAAATCCTAAACAATATCTTTTTTCTATTCCTCCTCTACCAAAATCTTCTTCTAAAAAAACATCTCCCGAATGAAATAAAGTTGAAGCTATTAAATTACAAATCATTACTAAAATACCACAGCTAAAAAGTGCTTTAAATATGTTTTTGATGCTTCTACCTTTCATTGCTGAAAGTATTATCGTAATTTTTAGCACACTCATTGATTTAGAAAAGAAGTATGAAATGATTCCTAATCCATTTATTAATAATATCATTATAATTTCTTTATGAGACATACTTTTTAGATCAACTGAAAATACTATAAGCAGAAATGCTGGTATATAAAATATATTTTCATTTATTTTTATAGAAGATTTTGTCCAGAATTGTATCATTAACAACATTAATCCTATAATAAACAAATTGTCTCTATTCTTCTTTAGATGTTTTTTAATTATAGTCACTTCCTCTCTTTATTTGATTTTGTTCTTCAAATACAAATACATATGTAAAAGATATGTATAGAAAATGATTTTCTTTACTTTAACACTATTGTTTATTTTTTTCATCTTGCAAGCTACTTTTTTTACTCTATTAAATCTTTTCCTTAAACTCTCTTCTAGTCCTAAATTTAATCCTGTTTCTTTCATGATATAATTATATAATGGTTTGTCTGATACCAATATATTATTCTTAGCATAATATATATAATCGAGATTGAACAATAAATCTTCCCCTCTACTTTCACCTTCATCAAAAGTAATTTGATTTTTTTTGATAATTTCAGTTTTATACATTTTATTCCATAAACTATTTAGCATTTCATTGTTTTTTAATAATTCTACTATATTTTTATTGTTAAGTCCTTGACCTTTCATGCTAACTATCCTTTTTTCCTTCTTAGCTTCATATACTAAATAATATGCGCATATTACCAAATCATAGTTTTGCATATTTTCAATCATAACATCAATATAATTATTTTCTACAAAATCATCACTGTCAATGAAAGATATATATTTCCCCTGTGCTTTTTTTAATCCGAAATTTCTTGTCCTTGAAGGTCCACTATTCTTTTCCTGTTTATAGTAATGTATGTTTTCGTATTTTTTTTCATAGGCTCTACATATTTTCTCTGAAGAATCTGTTGAACAATCATCTACTAATATAATTTCATCATTATTAGCTATTTGACAAATTAAGCTATTCAAACATTTTTCTAAGTATTTTTCAACATTATAAACTGGAATAATTATACTGATTCTACACACTGTTTCTAAGAACTCCTTTTATATATTTTTTTATTTTAAATGGTATCATACTTTTTACCATATCTTTAAATTCCTTTTTATATTTTAAATTTTCTTTAACATATTTTTTAAATTTTTTATTGTCTATATCTATATAAGCTTTTTCTCTAATCTTATCTCTTTTAGAAGAATATTCTAAGTTATGATTTTCTTCTTTTACACTACTAATATCACTTTTTATATATGATATATTTTTTATTACTTTATTAAAAATTTTATTACCTTTTTCCGTATTTATAATGATTGCTGACACTCCTTGTTCATCATAAAAATTAGGAATTTTCTTTTTAATTCCCCAATAATCAGCAAGAGTGATATCTGCTATTCTATTAGTATTTGCATATTTACAATTATAACACACCTCTCTATATGTATAAGATTTCAGAAAAGTTTTATAATATGAATCTAAATTTGCATTAATATATTTTGTTTTTCCGTTATCAAATACTACTTTAGAAGTTAATCCCCATCCATTTTTTTCTTTATTTCTAAATTCATAACTTACCACTCTAGATTTATATCTTTCTTCTAAATATTCTATATACTTTTTAAATAATTTAGGACTTGGTACACCATGGCAAACTAAGTCTATTGTCACCAAATTTTCGTAATCTTTATTTAAAAATGCTTTTAAACCTGCTATTTGACAAGGTGTTCCTGAATATAATACTAATTTATCATTGTCTAAATCTTTTTTGGCTTCTGTAAAAGTATTTTGTGTATTGCTTTGCACATATTTTGAACCTCTTAATTTGTATAATTCTTCTTTGCTTTTAATAGCTATCTGTTCTGCTACTAAATTAGAATTAAAGGCACACCCATAAACTTTCCCTTTATTTTCTAATACATAATTCGCTAATATAGAAAAAATTCCACCTGAAGAACTTTGTTTTTGTTCTTCAATATTTTTATTTTTAGCTGCATATACTTTTATCTCATCTATTCTATTATTCTTTATATCATTTAATTGTGGACATCTTTTAAAACAAAGTCCACAATTTATGCATTTCTCTTCATTTACTTTAGGCTCTATAAATCCTTCTTCATTTTCCACAATTTCAATTGCTTTTACAGGACATATTTGTTCACACATTCTACATCCTGTACAATTATTTTTATCTAATTCTCTTACATTTTCCATATAAAGTTTTCCTTTTTTCGTTATTATTACTATTCGTTTTCTATTGCATCTTTTAACAAATCTAGTGACTTTTGCTTTTCTAATTCTAATTTTTCATTTACTTTATCATAATCTATATTCTTGTCAATAGAATTAACATCATTATAGTCTTTTAATATTCTATCTTCTATTTTTAGTAAATCTAATATACTTTCTATTCTTGTTCCTGTCTTGTTCAATGGTAATATATCTATAAACTTTTTATTAAAAATGATAGAAAATACAGTTGCATGAAAAGAATCTGTTAATATGTATTCTGCATTTTTAAAATACCATAAAAATTCATATTGTGTTGGTAAATAAATTAATTTTCCACTTCTTGTAATATGATAAAGAGATGAACTAAGTCTTAATAATTTCATTTTTTTACTTTTTGCAAATCTTTTAGCATAATCATTAAACTCTTTATTATCATGTAATTGATAAATTAAAATATATTTTTCTTTTGGATTTAATTTTGCTTTATCTGCAAGTTCTCCCCATTCATTTTGTGCTAATAATAAAGTTGGATCTAAAACTTGTTCTACATTTTTTATGTTATGATTTTCCAATATTTCTTTAGCAGATTTTTCTCTCACTAATATTCTACTATATTTTTCTAATAATTTATTTAAATTTTTGTCTAAATTTTCACTTAGTTTTGTTTTCCCAAAACTTGAAGAATATGCTATACATTTTTTATTTTTTACAAATTCTAAAAAATATGATTCATCATATTCATCTTGTCCTATTCTTCCCCATATCTGATCACTTCCCGAACAAAATACATCTTCATCAGGAGGATCTTTTCTTAATTCTTCAACACTTTCATAACTTTTATTCGTTACTTTCAAAAAATTTTTTCTATATTCTTCAAACTTTCTATACATTCTTGAATAGTTTGGCATTTGGATTGCATTATAAATCACTCTGGTTACGGGATTTTTATCCCATTTCTTCCCTTTAACTAATGTTTTTGATAAATTTTCAGCTCTTTCATCATTTCTTATATAATCAATAATTTCTGCATCATATCCCATTCTTTCTAATGCCACTTGTGTTGCATATGATTGCAATAATGAACCATAGTTTGGTACTGCATGTCTTGTAATAACCCCTATTTTCATTTTTTTTCCTCCTAATTATTGATAAATTTTTTCCGTTTGCTGTACAACTAAATCCCAATTGTATTTGTTTAATACATAATTGCTAATCTCTTCTCTATTTCTTCCTTCTGTGTTCAACATATTATATAAAACATTTTTCAAATCTTCGACATTACTTTTTTTAAATGAATTTGCATACTTTCCTATTACTTGAAGATTCTCTTCAATATCACTTACTAAACAAGTGCAACCATAACTCATAGCTTCAAGTAAAGAAATTGGCATACCTTCCACATCACTTGGTAAACAATACAAATAACAATTGCTATATAATTCCTCCAACTCTTGTCCTTGAACAAATCCTGTCATAATTATTCTCTTATCTTCACTGGCCATCTTCTTTATTTTTTCTAAATAATCATTTGTATGGCTTGCTCCACCAGCTATTACTAACTTTTTATTCGTATTTATTTGTTTAAAAGCCTCTATTAAATAATGTAATCCCTTCTCTGGTACAATTCTTGCTAAAAATAATATATAATTATCTTTTTCCAATCCATATTTTTCTTTTATGATATCTGCTTTTCTCATTTCAGGTTTATTTACCCCATTTGGAATAAATACTGTATCTCTGTTATATGTATTTTTAAAATATTTTTGTACGCCTTTCGAAAGTACAATGATTTCATCTGCATATTTAACAGCTAATTTTTCACCAAACCTAATATATTTTGTTGCAAATCCTCCCCATTTGGAACGTTGCCAATCTAATCCATGAATTGTTACTATTATTTTCTTTTTAAACAAATGTGGTATCCATAACATTGCACATGAACCTTCTGCATGATAATGTAGAACATCATATTTCCCAAGAGATGCTCTTATACTTGAAAAAAATGAGTATATTAAAGCATCTATTCCTTTTTTATTTATTGTCGGAATCGTTATGACTTTTACACCTTTGTAATTTTTTAATTTCTTTTTGTCCTTGTCTGCATTTTTATCTTGAACATTTCTCCCTCTTCTATTATAAACATCTACTTGGTATCCATTCTTAACTAGCCTTGTTGCCAATTCTTCTACGACTACTTCTACGCCACCTTCTCTTGAGGGAATACGTTTATGCCCTATCATTGCTATTTTCATACTTTTCACCTTTATCTTTTCATTTGGCTTTTTAAATCTTCTTCAACGATTTCTTCCCCTGTTTTATTTTTTAATTGCTCTCTTGAAGCTTCTGATAAACCATCATTTATAGTACAATTCATATCACATGTTGAACATTTATCTAATTCTTCTTTAGATACTTTTCCATCTTTATAGTCACTTACAATCTTATTTTCAAACATTGAGTATTTTTCTTTTTTAAAGAACCTTAAGAATTTATGTCTAATTACCCACCATGCTGGTTTCCAGATATATTTATGCATTGCAGGACTTACTGAACCTATCATCCAACATTGTCTATCACAATGTCTAACTTTATTTCTTACTTTTTCTGCTTGTTCTGAATTCCATAGTTCATCCCATGTTTGTTCATTTAGGTTTCCCATTACCTCTTTTTCTTTTGTTCCGTTACATGGCATAACATCTCCATAAGGATCTATAAAAAATGTATCAAAAGCCATATCACATGGAAGTAATCTTTTTTGTCCGAAAATATAATTAATTAATCCATGATTAAAATATGCTCTAAACCATTTTTTAGGTGATTTTGATTCTAATAATTTGTTTATCAATTTTTCAAATTCTTTTGCTACCATTAACCTATCATGAATAATATTTTTGGCTTCAACAAAATAGAAACTATTATGTAATGATGCTGTTGCAAATTCCATATCCAATTCATTTGATAAATCATATAAGGGTACTAAATCTTTTGCATTTGTATCTTGTACTGTCATTCCAAATCCAACATCTGGATGTTTCATTTCTACTAATTTCTTTAAAGTAGAATAACCTTTATTAAATCCATCCTCTAATCCCCTTATTTTGTTATTTGTATCTTCTAATCCTTCAATCGAAATTCTGATTCCTACATTTGGAAATTCTTCACATAATTTTATGATTCTATCTGTAAAAAATCCATTTGTTGATATAACAATTCTATCTGACTTTTTATATAATTCTCTTACAATTTCTGGTAAGTCTTCTCTTATAAATGGTTCTCCACCTGTTATATTCGTAAAATACATTTTAGGTAATTTTTTTATTGTTTCTATACTGATTTCTTCTTCAGGTTTTGAAGGCGCCTTATATCTATTACACATGGTACACCTTGCATTACATCTATATGTTACAATTACAGTTCCATTTAATTTCTTCTCAGCCATTTTTCATTTCTTCCTTTCTCATTTTTATTATCTTTGCAGGAACACCACCTACAATAGAATAGTCTGGCACATCTCTTGTAACAACTGCTCCTGCTGCAATAATGGAATGACTTCCAATTGTCACCCCATCTAGTATGACCGCTTTACTTCCAATCCAACAATCTTCTCCTATTTTTACTCCTTTTCTTGTTGCTCCTTGAAGCTTTATTGGTTTATCCACATCAGAAAAATTGTGATTTTCTGCATGTATGCTTACATTTGGCCCAAAAATTGTATTACTTCCAATTTCAATTCTTCCTCTCATGGCAATAAAAGCATTTGCAGCAATTCCAACATTATCTCCAATAACTAATTCTTCTCCTAGTTCTCTTATTACTCCTGTACATTCTATAATACTATTTCTTCCTAAAGAAAAATTATTTCCTATTGTCATTCCACCTTTTGACAAAGCTTGTATAAAACATCCATCTTCTATTGTTGCACTACCATTAAAAGATATTTTCTTTTTATTTTTTATTTTTACTCTTTTCCCAATAAACAACATCCCTTTAGATTTTTTTAAAAATACTTTTCTAAAGATTCCTCTTGCCAACATCATACTTCTTTCAAATATGATTCCAAACATAGTGCCAAATGTAATGGCTTCATCGATTTCATATGGTTCCTTTTTTATTTTTGTTATTACTTTATTTATTATTCTATTGCTCATTTTTATCTCCTAAAACATCCTTATATATTTCTATTAATTTATCATAATATTCATCTTTTGCATATTCTTTTTGTGCTATTTTTTTAGCATTTGTTCCATACTCTTCTACTAATTCTTTATTTTCAAATAGAAGTTTCATTTTTTCTTCCAATGCTTGTATACTATCATGTTTAAAAATCAATCCATTTACTTTATCTTTTACAAGCTCTGGTATTCCTCCCATATCTGAACCGATTACTGTTTTTCCTATTGTAAGCGTTTCTAAAATGGAATATGGGCAATTGTCATACCATATAGATGGCAAAACAACAAACTTACAATTAGCAATTTTTTCTTGCATTTCTGTTTCATTCAAAAATCCTAGAAGTTTAATATTATTTTCTAAATTTCTAGCTTGTATTATTTTTTCTATATTTTCTCTTTCTGGTCCATCTCCCGCTATATATAATTTTTGATTTTTGATATTTGAAAAAGCTTCTACTAGATTTAATATTCCTTTTTCTTTTGACAATCTGCCAAAATACAAAGCATAGCCATCATCTTTAGTTTGTATATTATATTTATCTATATCTAAAAAGTTAGGCATTGCAATTATTCTATTATCTTCTATTCCATATTCTATCAATTGCTTTTTATAAAAGTTAGATGGTGTAACTATTTTGCTTATTTTTTTAGTATATACTTTTTTGGTTTTATAATATTTAGTTTCAACTGCACCTAAAACACTTTTTAATAAAGATGATTTTATACATTTCTTTTTTATACAATTTATATAGTGTCCATTTTTACATAATTCACATATATTCTTATTTTCATCTAGCATAGTTTTATTAGGACATACTGCCTCTAAATCATGTGCAGTAAAAATAATTGGAATATTTTTCTGATTTATTGCCTCAATAATTGATTCTGAAAGCTGTCTCTGAAAATTATTCACATGAACAATGTCTGGTTTGAAATCTTCTAAAGCCTCTAACATTTTTTTCTTGTTTTCTTTTGAATATATAACATCTAGTGCTTTTAATTTACTTCCTGTATTTAAGTCTATTTCATTTACAAAATATTCTTTTTCCCCTGTTTCGACATTTTTCTCATTCTGCATAGAAAAAAAAGCTATTTGATGGCCTTTTTCTCTTAATAATTTCGCTAATTCAAAATAATATTTCTCGCTTCCACCCTTAAGATAGTGAAATTTATTAACTAGTAAAATCCTCATTAAATAGCTCCTTCTTTTTTTACTACATTCTTTACAGTTTTATATATTAACTTTATATCTTGTTTTAAAGAATGGTTGTAGTAATACTCCATATCCATTGATAATCTATCTGTAAAAGTTGTATTACTTCTTCCTCTTGTTTGCCACAAACCTGTAATTCCTGGTTTACAAGATGTTATGTATTTAAAAAATCCATTAATTTCTTCTCTTTCTCTAGGTAAATATGGGCGTGGTCCTACTAAACTCATATCTCCTTTTAATACATTAATAAATTGTGGAAACTCATCTAAGCTTGTTTTTCTTAAAAAATTTCCTATTTTTGTTATTCGTGGATCTTTTTTTAACTTTTTATATTCTTTATATTCTTTCCTTGCTTCTTCATTTTCTTCCAGATATCTTTTTAATATTTCATCTGCCCCAACTACCATTGAACGATATTTATACATCTTAAATAGTTTTCCGTCTTTTCCTATTCTAGTTTGTGTAAAGAAAATAGGACCATTATCTTTTGCCACTTTATTTACTATCCAGATAATAATTGTTAGTGGAATTAATAAAAGCGTACCACAAATACCACCTAAGATATCAATTCCTCTCTTAAGCCCCATTTCTATTTTCTTTATGCCATTTCTTTTTTGTGTTCTTCCTACTACTGCTAAATCTTCTATATTATTATTTTCATATAATAATATATCCTCTTTTACATCCATTTTTATCCCCCATAATTACAACTTATTCTTCCGTTTTTACAGAATTATTATATTACAGTATGTATTTTTTTTCAACATATTTTACATGACATTTTTTGTCACTTTTTGTAATATTTTAGTAATATACTTGTTATATATCTTTATACCTAACAAAATTAATAATATTCCTAATATGACTCCCAATGTGTCAATATATACATCTGCTATTCTAGGTGTTCTTCCTGGTGTAAATGATTGATGTATTTCATCTGATATTGCATATAGCATTCCTAATAAAATAGAAAGTATCATTCTCCAATTTTCTTTTATCTTATATGTATTTAATAGCCCCATTAATAACAATCCCACTACTGTATAAATTGAAAAATGTGCTACTTTTCTTATTATCTTTTCAGTTTTATCAGCTATTTGTTCTTTTTCTTCTTGCCCCAATGTATTGTATTTATTAGAAATTTGTAAAATTTTATTTGTTATATTTCTACTAAGTCCTCCTGAAGTTTCTCCATCTTGACTGGAAAATCCAAATATTACAAAAAATGTACATAACAATAATAATATTAATATAATCCTTAATATATTTATTTTCATTTTTTCTCTTTCTTTACTGATTTATTTAATCTTTGGCAAACTTTATTTTTTTAATCATTCTAAAACAATTAATTTGTATATCCTGTCTTTTGAATAATTTGATTACTAATTTCTTTTACTCTATCTGATGGAGTATAATCAGGTTCTCCAAAAGCCTCTTGATGTAATTGTTTTACATTACTTTCTAATGTTACTGGAACGCCATACCATCTATCTAATGTAATTCCTTTTGTTTCATAAGGCCATCCTATACTATCTGTTACTTTAAAGCTTGCTATACTTGGTAATAATGAGAATATATCACCTGAAGTAATGTTTGTATATACTTCTGGTAAGATTTTATCTATAATTTGATTCATCTCACTAATATTTTTTGTTTTGAATTTTTCTATCATGGCTTCTATAACCGTTCTCATTCTTTCTGTTCTTTTATAGTCACCACCTGATGTGTATCTAATTCTTGAGTATGCAACAGCTTGTACTCCATTTAATGTTTGTTTTCCTGCTGAAGTTACTTTTTCGTTTGATAAGCCCGTTACTCTTGCTGTTTCATCAATATAATCATTTATATATTTTAATTCTTCATTTGTTACATTTATTGTAACTCCTCCAAGAGCATCAACAGCTTCTGCTACTGAATCAAAATTTACTGTTGCAAATTCTGTTATATTTAAATCAAAGTTTTCATTTAGTGTTTTGATTGCTAGTGATGCTTCTCCATAAGAATAAGCATGTGTTATTTTATCTAGTCCATGTCCTTCTATATTCACATAAGTATCCCTATATACAGATATTAGTTTTACCTCTTTTGTTTTATTATTCAAACTTGCAATAATAATACAATCGCTTCTATTTCCTTTTCCAAGACTACTATCTCTACTATCCACTCCAAACAGTGCTATATTTCTATATTCTGATAAATTTTCTTCTACCTGTGAAGATATACCTAAATCTGTTTCATCTAACGTTACTTGTTGCATTTTTCCTAATTTGCTAGTAATAAAAGCAATAATAATTCCTACTAATATAACAAATATGATAACCAATGTTAAGACAATTGTTCCAAATATTTTTAATCCTCTTCTACTTTTTCTTTCTTTTGTTTTTTTGTTCTTTATTTTTCTTTCTCCTATGTTTCTTTTATCTCTATTATAACTATTTTCTTTTGGCATTTCATGTTTTCCACTCATTTTTTCTCTCCTATGTACATTTTTTTATTTTTTTCTTTTCTATTATACTATGATATGTATTTTTTTACAAGTTTTTTAATAAATTCCTTTTTTATTTTTGTATTTTTTGTATTTTTATATATAAAAAAAGAGAATACATTGCTTTATCCTAATTTGAAGGATGTCCTGATTCTCTTTTTAGTTACCTATCATTTATTGTTTCTTTTGTGTCTATTATGTGCCGAAATCCTTGATTTTGTTCGCAACTATTTTTTACATCTTATTTGGCATCTCTATTCCTAATAATTTAGCTCCTGTTTTTAATACTTTTCCAACTGCATATGTTAAATATATTCTAGCATTTTGTATATCTTTATCTTCTACTAATATTTTGTTGTCATTATAAAAATTACTAAACGCCTTTGCTAAATCAATTAGATATCTTGATAAAATAGATGGTTCTTCCTTTTCTGTTACTTGTATTAATATATTTTCAAAGTTGTAAATTAATTTAATAATGTTTTTTGATGCTTCATCTAATAATTTAACAAATTTAACTTCTTCTATAGTTGGCATATATCCCGCTTTTTCTAAAACACTTTTTGTACGTACATATGTATATTGTACGTATGGTCCTGTTTCTCCCTGGAAGTTTAAGATTTGATTCCAATCGAATATCTCATCTTTAATTCTGCTATTTGATAAATCATTAAAGATAACTGCTCCTACCCCTACTTTTTTGGCTACTTCATCTTTATTTTCTAGTTCTGGATTTTTTTCTTCTATAATTTTCTTTGCTCTTGCAATAGATTCATTTAATAACTCTTCTAGTTTTACAATATTCCCTTCTCTTGTTGACATCTTTCCTGTTGGCAATGATACCATTCCAAATGGTACATGTTTTAATCCATTTGTATATTTTTCATTGATTCCTAATAATTTTGCTACTTCAAATACTTGTTTAAAGTGTAATGTTTGTTCATAGGATACAACATATAATGCTTTGTCAAAATCATATGTTCTTGCTCTGTATAAAATAGCCGCTAAATCTCTAGTCGCATATGTTGTTGAACCATTTGATTTTTCTATAATACATGGTGTATTAATTCCTTTATCTTCTAAGTCGATAATTTTAGCACCTTGTGATTCTACTAGCTTTCCTGTTTTTTCTAATATTTCAATAACTTCTGGCATTTTGTCTGAATAAAAAGCCTCTCCATTCCATGAATCAAAATGACTTCCTAATAAATCATAGACTTTTTGGAATTCTTTTAAACTTAATGCTCTAAACTTTTCCCAGATTTCTGTACAATATGGATCTCCGTCTTCTAGCAATTTAAAATTCATTCTACATTGTTCTAAGACTTTTTCATCTTCTTTACATACTTGATTAATACGAATATATATTTTTGTTAATTCATTAATTGGATCTTCTTCTATGTTATATTCTTTTCCCCATAGTTTATATCCCTCAATTAATTTACCAAATTGTGTTCCATAATCTCCTAAATGATTCACACCAATTGTATGATATCCTAAATATTTATAGATATTATATAAAGCTCCACCAATTACCGTAGAACGTAAATGTCCTATATGAAATGGTTTTGCAATATTAGGAGCTGAATAATCAATGACAATGTTTTTTCCTTTTCCAATTTCTGATTTTCCATACTCTTCTTGTGCATCTATTTCTTTTAACACTTCTTCTACCATTTGTTCTTGTTGAATATAGAAATTTAAGTAACCACCTACTACTTCCACTTTTTCTACCATTTGTTCATCTATTTGTATTTTCTCTTTAATATCATTTGCAATCATTGGAGGTGCTTTTTTTAATTCTTTCGCTAATCGAAAGCATGGAAATGCATAATCTCCATTGTTTGCATCTTTTGGTATTTCAATATAGCTTTCTAATTCTTTTTCATCTATGTTAACTACTTCTGCAATCGCTTTTGCAATAATTTGTTTAAAATCTATCATATTTTCCTTCCCTTCTTCAAATTTTATGAATAACTTTAGAATTAATTTGGTTATGCTGTTTTTACCTACCTAAAAAGTTATTTTCTTTTTCTTACAAAATTATATTATGTTTATCTGTAAAAGTCAATTCTAATTTTGTTTATCTATTTTTTTAATTTTTATCGTATTAAAAAAAAGAGACTACATCATTTTATCCTAATTAGAAGGATTTTGTATGTACCTCTTTTCGTTATATCTATATTACTTTTACTTGTATCATTTTATGTATTCGTTCTTAACATTAAATATTTTTTTATATTTATAGCTTTTTTCCATATTTATATTTTATTTCTAAGTCTGCTAATCTGCAATCAAATGTTTTATGTTCAAATTCATTTTTTTCAATATATTCATCTAGTTTTGCTGTTATGTCTTCTTTTACTTCTGTTAATTCTGCTCTTGTTTCATTTAATGTTTTCAATATTTGAGCTATATTTGTATTTGTTACAATATCTAATTTATCTTCAACTCTCTTGAATCTCTTATCCATTTTATCTTCTGTTATATTCAATCTTTGATCTATCTTATCTTCCATGTCTTCGAATTTTTTATCTGTTTTCTCTTCTGATTCTTTCAATCTTTGGTCTATCTTTATTTCCATGTCTTTAAATTTCTTGTCTGTCTTTTCCTCTGATTCTTTGAATCTTTGGTCTATTTTTACTTCCATGGCTTTGAATTTTTTATCTGTTTTTTCCTCTGCTTCTTTGAACCTTTGGTCTATTTTTACTTCCATGGCTTTGAATTTTTTATCTGTCTTTTCCTCTGCTTCTTTGAACCTTTGGTCTATTTTTACTTCCATGGCTTTGAATTTTTTATCTGTCTTTTCCTCTGCTTCTTTGAACCTTTGGTCTATTTTTACTTCCATGGCTTTGAATTTTTTATCTGTCTTTTCTTCTGCTTCTTTGAATCTTTGGTCTATCTTTACTTCCAT